>JAOQAL010000213.1 GCA_025963615.1 Chitinophagaceae bacterium
TCAGTTTCTTCCACATAACTTGCTGTTTTGCCAATCACCACAGCCAATTCTACTTCCCAATCTGTTTTTTTTGAATTTTTTGGAATAACGATATCATCAAAAGGGCCGGCTAAAGCGGTTGTTGATTTTAAAAAAATCACAGGCTCCGGCGGCGGGGTGGCGCCGGTTTCCCGCGCATGATCGGCATAGTTTAATCCAATACACACGATTTTCGATGGCCTGGCGATGGGGCTGCCTAGCCTGGCACCCGCCGGCACTTCCGGTAATGTCTTATTGCTCTCTATGAATTTCTGCAGCCTTTTCAAGCCGCCGTTTTCAAAAAAAGCTTCATTGTAATCTTCACCCATTGCGGATACATCGTATTTCACCTCATTGATCAAAACCCCGGGCTTTTCTTTGTTCAATTCACCAAACCGAATCATCTTCATAACTATTCTTTTTTTTTATTTTCTAAAATATTTGTTTCATAATCACCCATTTTTCTCCCGGCTTAGCAGAAGGTATGGCTTGCTGGTATTTCCACATCAGGTTTTCCCATACCTGTACTTTTGGATTGGCCGCGTCCATGGCCGCTTTTTTTTCAAAGCTAAAATCATCCACCGTTTCCATGATCATAAAAAGACGGTTACCGGTCCGGAAAATTTCCATTTTCGTAACGCCTGAATCATGAATACTCTGGATGATTTCGGGCGATACCGATTTATGATAGTTTTCATATTCAGCAATCATTTTCTCATCATCTACTAAATCGAGGGCGAGACAATATCTTATCATAATTTTCTTATTGACTAAAGCAACAGGGCTTTAAAGATAAATATATCTATCTTATTTTAACACAGATATCAAAAATGAAAAAAAGGCAATGCTAGTTTGTCCTCTATAGTCAAATCGCATTGACTTCAAGTTTAGAGATGATCATATACGTATAAAAGGAAGCTGGGTAAAGATTTAAAAGGAAAAACGAAAATTATAGTTCTTTACGTATTTTATAATGTCTGCAGATTCAAAGTCGTCAACTGGCTTTAAAACAAACCGAAGGTCAATATCACCACAATTCACTTTCAAATCCTCGTTGAGCTTTCGGATATCTTAATGAGCTTTTGGTTGTTCTTTCTCTTACTTTTTTTTGTGGAAAAAAAAGTAAGCAAAAAAAGCCACCGGAAAACGATGACAGCCCGTTTTCCGGACGGTTCCTTAATGAGGCTTAGGTACTCCTGTGACTTCAACGCCCTATCGCTACTCCCTTGATAGCACACAACAAACTGAAAAATTAGTTTGACGCCAATTCGATAGGGATCGGGAAAAACCCTGCCGGCCGGCAGGCAGCCAGATTATTGGTTCAGTTTTTCGGTTATTCTTCAAAGCTCTGGAGAGGAAAAAAAATCGAAACTACCGTACATATCGTGTTTTCTTTCTTATGGATTTATATCAGTGCTGTATTTCTTTATTTGTATTGGATGAATAAATCCCTTTGATGAAAGAGGGACTGCACGCGTAAATGTTATAGGCGGGTTAATCATCCCGCTGACTTAAAGCAGTACCTACTTCGCTAGTTCCCCGGATGATAAGTTTTCTCCGCATGCTTCAATACATCCTCTTTGTAAAACAGGACATCTTTAAATTGTCCCTTCGTATACATTTCCAATTGATCGGCAAAATGAGGCGAGGCGGGATGGCCGCTTTCTCCCCCGGCTAACAATGATTTCGCTTTTATTTTTTCGCCAAATTCAACAGCGCAAATAAAACTATTGCCGCTTACGCCATATCTTTTTTGGGTGCCTGGATAGTAGCCACTGCTGTAAGAAGGGAGCATCCCCCAGGCCGAAGATGCAAATCCAACCGGCAGGCTGGGCTCATTATCATTGTATTGTTGGTTTATATCGCCTGATATTCTCTGGTAACGGTTTATTTCTCCCCAGGCAATTTCCCATTTACCGAATTTAGCTTTCAAATCATTCACCACCTCCAGCAACGGCGGAAGCAATTCTTCTATGGTTGCAGTAGCCGCGAATTTCTTTGTTAGTGATGGCTGGTCATCCCAGCCTTCATCAATATACACTCTTTGCAGGGAAGCGGTCAGTTTTTGCGCCCATTCAATAGCCAGCGTAACAGCTATTGAATTTTCTGAAGAATAGTAATCCCATTTTTTTAGTGCCTGGATGGGTCCGGCTAATAGGGAATAAAGCGAATCGTTAGCAGAAATATTTTTTTCAAATGAAGCGACCAGGGCCGGTATCAGAATTTCAAATGCGGACAGGTACCGGTCATAGCCGGCAATAATTGTTTTATCAATGGTAAATGCACTCCCCTGGCTTAATACTCTTGCCGCGTTAATGCCGCGGAAATTTTCACCATCCGGCGCCATATACGCCGGGTAGTCTTCTTTTTTGGGGCTGCTTGCTCCCGATACAGTAAATGGTGTGGAATTACAGTTTTGTATCCAGCCAGTGGCTGGATTATATACATGTACTATTTCGTCTACCGTATGTAATCCCTTCCATTCAGTAGCTGTTATCGTTCCATCAACCGGTTTAGCCCAGTTATATTTTTTGTCCCTTCGGGGAACATAATCGCCATGCCAATAAGCGATGTTTCCTTTGTCATCGGCAAATACGGTGTTATTGGAAGTATTAGCCAGGAGCGCCATATTTTTTTTATACTCTTCAAATCCATTTGTTTTTGTGCGTTGATAGCTTTGAATTAAACTGGTCAGGGAACGGTTATACCCCCTTACACTGATCCATTGTCCATTGCGGTTAGCCATCACCGGGCCATGATGCGTGTAATAGGCCGTAATGATTTTTGTTTCCAGTGCATCCTTGTTTTTAAAATGCAGGGTTATTTGTTTTTGTTTCACCGGTAACAATTTTTTATTGTATTCATAAAAAAACCGGTTACCTTTTTTTACAATTTTTTCCGCGTATAGATCGGCTACATCCACATTGCTGGACGTATGCATCCAGCCGCAATGCTCATTAAATCCCTGGTAAATGAAAAACTGGCCCCAGGTTACGGCACCATATACATTCAGTCCTTCTTCACTTACTACCTGCACCTCGGGGCGGAAATAAAATGTTACATGCGGATTGATATATAAAATAGCATGACCGGAAGCTGTTTTGGAAGGCCCTATGGCAAAGCCATTGGAACCGGTAGTATTTTCTTCAAACAGATTTTTTTTAACAGCCACCGGCGCATTGGCACCCAGGTAAAAATTCTTTACATCCGCTTCGGTCACATCCCCGGTACTGATTGCGCCTATGCTGCCATCTGTCCATAACAATTGATACCAGGGTTTAAAACGTTTTAACAATGCTGGTTTTATATCCGGGTTCTTGTAGAGAAAATAATTTATGCCATCTGCATAGGCATTTAATAATTTCTGCAGCCAGGCCGGACTTTTATTATAATCGGCTACCGTCTCAGCCGAATCAATGATCAATTTTATATACAAATCATTCTGCAGTTCACTTTCTCCTTTTACTTCCGACATGCGGCCAAGCTTTTCGATGTAATTCATCTCTACCCGTTTGAAATCATCTTCGCATTGAGCATATAGCAGACCGAATACCGCATCCGCATCTGTTTTACCATAAATATGCGGAATGCCCCAGTTGTCGCGGATGATGGTGATGTGTTTCGACTGTTCTTCCCAACGCTTGATTTCTGATTGGGAAAAACTTTGTGCAAAAAGGTGAACAGGAAGTAATAGAAATAAAAATGTTTTACTCATGGGAGACGGGTTTTCTTTCTCTGAAATTTACGTGGTTTTATCTTTAGGTCCTCAAGAATCATTTGTCTTATACTCTTTTTGCAAATCTTGTATAAAATCTTTGATCATTAACTTTTTTTAATTCCGGTGCGGGGAGACTCGCACCGGGCAATGTCATTAAGTTAAGGATATACAAAATGTCACCCTTTTAGTTTATGAGATGCCGTTTTTATTATTGATATACTAATATCAGCCTTTCAGGCATTTAAACCCCAGGAAATATCAACTTTATGTCAACGAAACATCGGTTCGAATATGGCATAGTCGATTAGTTAGAAGCGTACCATCGGTATGATGTGTACGAACGCCGATGGCCCACACAAAACGTTCCGGCTGGAACGTCAAACCCCGTTTTTTAATATAGATCTACCCACAAAATGCCCCGCTGGGGCATGGAAGACAA
>JAOQAL010000227.1 GCA_025963615.1 Chitinophagaceae bacterium
CTGCTTTCATGTAGAGCCCCTTTAATTAATGAAATTAACCCAGATAAAAATAAAATCACCGGAATGTGTCTTACCTTATTATGAGCCTTTTACTTTTAATGGAATAAACATATCGGAAACCGTACGGTCTCCTACATTTTCAATGGCTTTAGCTATCACTGGCTAATTGCCAGGTTCTATTTCATTGCTATAAACGTATAGGGTGTATTTTTAAACATGGCGAGAGCCCGGTAGAAGGGCTGAGTAGGAATGAAATGAAAATGCAATAGGCAATTGAATTAACTTTGCCCTGTGAAATGCATGGCATTTATACTAGCTTTTTATTTACTCGTTTGTTCTGCCCTGCCCTGCTGTGCCTTGGATAATTGCCAGGATGAAGTAAAAACTCAAAATTCCGCCCATCATCCCCCCGATGATTGTAAAGGCAATTGCTCCCCTTTTTTTACCTGTGGCAACTGTTCTGGTTTTTCTATTAATGTGCAAGAGATAAAAATGGTTGCGGTAACTGTTCCAAAACAAACTATTTACCCGGATTTTTATCTTCCTTTTTATTCAGAATATTTTCCCTTCTTCTGGCAGCCACCAAAAATAGGTTGACCCGGTTCATCTCCCTGTTTCTATCAATCTAATTTATCAAACGATGAAAAAAAGTATGCTGTTGTGCATAGTGATACTATGCGCAATCTGTCTTAACGCACAACAAAGTTTTAAAGCCGCTATAAAAGCCGGGGAGGAAAAAACTCCCTTGCCAGGTGCGACAGTTCATATCAAATCCTTAAATAAAACGGCCATTGCCGATAGCAATGGAACTGTTATTATAAAGAATATTCCCGCAGGTAAACACGAAATCTCATTTTCGCATGTTGGCTTTGAAAAAAAAATCCTGGCATTTGAATTTCCGCTGCCGGCTGATACTACGATAGAAATTGAATTAGATCAAACCCGTGAAGAAGAAGGAGAAGTCGTGATAACGTCCACAAGAACCAGCCGTTCTATATCCAACATACCTACCCGGGTTGAAACTATATCTGGTGAGGAACTGGAAGAAAAAGGAAATATGAAACCAGGCGATATCCGTATGCTGCTAAATGAAAGCACCGGCATCCAGACTCAACAAACATCTGCCACCTCTTATAATTCCAGTATCCGCATACAGGGTTTAGACGGCAGGTATACACAGATAATAAGAGATGGGATGCCCTTATATGCCGGTTTTTCCGGGGGTCTAAGTATTATGCAGATCGCTCCATTGGACTTAAAGCAGGTTGAAGTAATCAAGGGCTCCTCCTCTACTTTGTACGGTGGTGGTGCAATTGCTGGTTTGGTAAACCTGGTTTCCAGAACACCGACCGAAAAAAGACAACTCAATTTTATGTCCAATGGCACCAGCGCCGGAGGCCTGGATATAGCGGGTTTCTATGCACAACGTTTCAAAAAAACAGGTATTTCCTTATTTGCATCCCGCAACAGCAATAAAGCTTATGACCCTGCCGGCATCGGATTAACCGCAATTCCCAAATTTGACCGTTATAGTATGAATCCAAGATTGTTTTTCTATTTCAATGAAAAAACAAAATTGGATATTGGTTTCACCACGATTTGGGAAAACCGGGTGGGAGGAGATTTAAACTATATTAAAAATGGAACACCCGGCTATTTTGAGAAAAATAAGACTAACCGGTATACCATGCAACTTTCATTCACTCATAAGCTGAACGAACAATCCCAGATCAATTTTAAAAACAGTTTTAATCATTTCAACAGAGCCATTCAAATTCCTAACAATCTTTTTGAAGGTTCGCAGCAATCCACTTTTACAGAACTATCCTATAGCCTGAATAAAAAGAAGGTACAATGGGTGACGGGAATTAATGTAGTTACCGATCAATTTAAAGAAGATCAACAAGCCGGTATTGCAGTAAGAGACTATTCGCAAAACACATCCGGTGGCTTTGTTCAAAATACCTGGGTAGCTACCAGTTGGACGACCATAGAAACCGGCTTGCGGGGCGACTATGTAAATAACTATGGCTTTAATTTATTGCCGAGGATAGCGGTTTTGTTCCGCTTTAATCCAAAACTGACCTCACGTATCGGCGGTGGTTTAGGTTATAAAGCGCCCAATGTATTCACAGAAGATGCGGAACGAGTACAATTTCAGCATGTATTGCCTATAAACCCATTATCGGCCAAAACCGAACGATCCGTTGGTTTCAACCTTGATATTAATTACCATACCACTTTATTTGATGCTGTTTCTTTCAGTCTTAACCATTTGTTTTTCTATACCCAACTCAATAAGCCTTTAGTATTAACACCGACTGGCAGTAACCAATTGGAATTTATAAACGCTAACGGGGCTATTGACACCAAGGGAATGGAAACCAATCTCCGGTTGATATACAGGGATTTCAAACTTTATATTGGCTATACTTATGCAGATGTAAACTCTCATTTTGACCAGGTAAAAAGCTGGTTTGCTTTAACTGCCAGGAACAGGCTGAACCAGGTACTGGTATATGAGAAAGAAGACAAACTAAAGATCGGGTTAGAGGCTTATTATTTCAGTCCGCAAAAATTGAACGATGGCACTATGGGAAAGTCATATTGGATTTGCGGATTGATGAGTGAAAAATTATGGAAGCATTTTTCTTTGTTTATCAACTTTGAAAATATATTCGATACCCGGCAAACGAAATTCGATACTATTTTCACCGGACCGATTTCCAGCCCAACATTTAAAGATATTTATGCACCGGTTGATGGTTTTGTGGTGAATGGTGGGGTGAAATTGAGGTTGTGAATAAAGAGATCTTTACTTCTTTGTTTGTGTTTCAGTAAAGAAGCGCTTCGCCAGTTGCGTGTCGGACCGGAAATATGGGATGCAAAAACACTAACCTGATTTATTTATCTGGAAAATATGTCAGAAAGACTCAAATCTTGATCTCTTACGCCCGGGTTCGCGTCTCC
>JAOQAL010000249.1 GCA_025963615.1 Chitinophagaceae bacterium
TCTTCTCCTTACCAGTGGAAAGCAGTTAGTAAAAAAACCGGCCCGGGAAAATATGAACTTACATTTACTACCTCCGGGGCCAAAGGCTGGCAATTATATGCCCCCAACCAATCATTAAGTGAGGTAAAAGTAGCTGAACTTGTTTTTTCGGATTCGAGCATCACCCAGGAAGGGCCTTTTTCGGAAATGGGTACATCAAAAACAATCAACAGTATAATTTTTGAAAATACCCCCGTGAAAATTTATGAAGGGGTTTCTGAATGGAAAGTGAATATTCATTTAAAAGGTGAAGTACCTGCTCAGTTAAATGCCACATTAAATTATACCTATGGCAGGAACGATGAATTTTATCCTTCCACAGCATTCGTGTTTGCCGTTGCATTGGAAGGAGGCGTGCAATCAACAACAAGAATTAAAATAGCATCCATTGATATAAAAAACCCGGTAAGCAATTGCGGAGATGATGATACTTCCAATAAAAGTTTGTTCGGTATTTTTCTATTGGGACTCGCCGGGGGATTTATTGCCCTGCTCACCCCCTGTGTATTTCCTTTGATTCCATTGACAGTATCTTTTTTTACAAAAAAATCGCAGAGCAAACAAAAAGGAATTTTGAATGCTGTGGTATATGGGTTTTTTATTTTTCTGATTTATATATTTTTAAGTATTCCCTTTCATTTAATTGACAGCGCTAACCCGGAGATACTGAACAACCTGTCTACCAATATCTGGCTCAATATCCTTTTCTTTATCATCTTCGTCGTATTTGCTGTTTCATTTTTTGGATATTTTGAAATTGGTTTACCTGCTGGTTTTGCGAATAAGGTGGATTCAAAATCAGGGCTGGGCAACTGGGGTGGTATTTTCTTTATGGCGCTTACGCTGGCCATCGTTTCTTTTTCATGCACGGGACCTATTCTCGGCTCTTTACTGGCCGGTGTTTCCAATGAAGGGGCTTGGCCGTTAACCGCAGGACTCGCTGGTTTTGGTTTTGCATTGGCACTGCCATTCGCGTTGTTTGCCATGTTTCCGCACTGGTTGCAATCACTGCCGAAATCAGGAGGCTGGCTTACTACCGTAAAAGTGGTATTGGGTTTCCTGGAACTGGCTATGGCTATGAAATTTTTATCCAATGCAGACCTGGTTGAACAATGGGGCCTTGTAAAAAGAGAATTATTCATTGCCGTCTGGATCATTTTGGGCAGTTGTATAGTTCTTTATCTTTTCGGTGTTATCCGGTTTCCCCATGATTCACCGGTTAAGAAAATAAGCAAAGGACGTTGGGCATTTATTGCGTTATTTGGCGTCGCTACAATATACCTTATTCCAGGCCTCAGCAATACCAGGGCGGCAAATCTCCGGCTGATCAGCGGTTTCCCCCCACCGTTATGTTATAGCCTGTATAGTCATCCTGTTAATTGCGAAGAAAAATTTGAACCCTTAAGAGATTACGATGAAGCCCTGGCCCTGGCCCGTAAGGAAAATAAACCCCTGCTGATAGATTTTACCGGCTGGGCTTGTGTAAACTGCCGCAGAATGGAAGAAAAAGTATGGCCCGACCAGGATGTTGCGGCTATGATGCGTAATGATTTCGTGGTGGTTTCACTTTATGTGGACGAGCGGCAAAATCTTCCGCTATCAAAACAGCTCCGGTTTAAAACCCGGAATAACGCAGATAAATCCATCATTACTGTAGGTGATAAATGGGCGACTTTTCAATCTGAAAACTTTAATGCTGTGGCGCAACCACAGTATGCTATTATCAGTACAGATGAAAAAGCATTGACCAAAACAAAAGCGTATACTCCCAATCCCAAAGATTTTGCCCAATGGCTGCAATGCGGCCTTGAAACATTCAGGAAAACAAAAAAATAAGCCGGTAGGCCAATTGAAATAACTCCGGACACTTTATTCTCCTTTGTTTTCAATACGGATGCTCAGATTCCAGCCCCAGGCTGTTAGCTTTTACATTTTATATTCTTCATTTTACATTTAACATTCAAAGGGAACTTCCAGACACAAATTTAAAAACCCCGGACATATAGGTCCGGGGTTTTAATTAGGCGTCATCCTGTATCAGCCTGGCGGTGCAGGGAAAAATAGATTTTTATACCTATATTCTTCATCTCCATCCGGAGATACAGAATGACAAGATATTGACAGCTTTTGGTTCTTCCCTTCTTGAAAGGAAAGACAGCGTGTTAGAGTGCAATTTGTTTTTGCACCATCATTTTGCGCAGGTTGATAAGACCGTACCGCATACGGCCCAGTGCCGTATTGATGCTGCAATTGGTAATAGATGCGATTTCCTTAAAGCTCATATCTGCATAATGACGCAGAACGATTACTTCCCGTTGATCTTCCGGAAGGCGCTCAAGCATTTCACGGACCCGGTCATAACTCTGGCGTTTCATCATCCGGACGTCAACACCGTCTTCAGTGAAATTCAACACTTCGAAGATGTCTTTGTCATCGCCTGTTTTGATGGTTGGCGTACGCTTAACTTTACGGAAATGATCTACGCAAAGGTTATGGGCAATACGCTGCGCCCAGGGTAAAAATTTTCCTTCTTCGGTATACCGGCCACCGCGTAACGTGTCGATTATTCTGATAAAAACGTCCTGGAAAATATCTTCGGCCAGATATTTGTCTTTAACAAGAAACAGGATGGAAGTGTACAGTTTGTCTTTGTGCCGGAGCACCAGTGCTTCGAGGGCATCAAAATTACCATCTCCGAAGAGGTTGATTAACTCGTTGTCTGTGTTTTTTGTAAAGGTTTTCATAAACTCCTTAAAGGTTTAGGTGTTCAGGGATATTGGTTTTGGTTTATTGGACTGAAAATTTCGAGTAGATATGTAGATCTATAGGCGAGATTAATTTTGTAGTTTTAGTTTTTCTTGATTCAGGATTTAAAAATAGTCCTTTTTCTGAATCAGACAAATATTTGTTGTAATTAGATTGCCTCCCGCGTCTTAAAAAACTGTTAAGGATATTCTGCAAATTTGCTGCTGATAAGGGTTTACCTTTGTTAACACGCAAAATGGAAAAAATAATAAAAGAGGAAAAATCCGTAGTAAAGCCGACCGTAAAATCCGCAAATAACATCTTCATTAAGGGTGCACGGGTTCATAACCTGAAAAATATCGATGTTGAGATTCCACGGAAAAAACTGATTGTCGTCACCGGTGTTTCAGGTTCCGGAAAATCATCTTTAACAATTGATACACTATACGCTGAAGGGCAAAGAAGATATGCCGAAAGCTTAAGCGCCTATGCCCGCCAGTTCCTTAACCGGATGAACAAGCCGGATGTGGATTATATAAAAGGCCTTTGCCCCGCCATTGCGATAGAACAAAAAGTAATTACCAGGACACCCCGCAGCACCGTGGGCAGTATGACGGAAATTTATGATTACCTGCGGTTATTATATGCAAGGATTGGAAAAACCATTTCGCCCGTGTCGGGCAAGGAAGTCAAGAAAGATGATGTTGCCGATGTGGTAAATGCGATACAGGCATTAAAGGAAGGAGATAAGGTTTATATTCTTACTGCATTTAAACAACATAAGAATCGCCAGATTCGGGAAGAGTTGAATATATTGGTGCAAAAAGGCTTTTCAAGATTGGCTATTCCCAATCCGTTGAACGGCGGAGCTTTAGAACCGCAACGGATCGAAGATCTGTTAGACTTAAGTGACAGAGAGCTGAACGCCAAACTTCAAACTTCAGATCCTGGAACTACCGGATCCAAACTCAAAACATATATCCTCATAGACCGTATTGTTGTAAAAGCCCCGGTAGCTAACGGGGTTGAGGATGATGATGATAAGCATCGGCTGGCAGATTCGATAGGCACTGCTTTTTATGAAGGCGAAGGTGATGTTTTTTTGGAAGTACAAAGTCAACAGCCGGGTCCCGGTGACGGTTTGCAGTCAGTTTCCAAAAATTCAAAAGAATCTTCCCATTCACCACTCACCACTCACCATTCACTACTTCATTTCAACAACCGGTTCGAACTAGACGGTATTCAGTTTGAAGAACCGGTTCCTAATTTATTTTCATTTAACAACCCATTTGGTGCCTGCCCTACCTGCGAAGGTTTCTCACAGGTGCTCGGTATAGATAGTGAATTGGTAATTCCTGACCGCCGGTTAAGTGTGTATGATGGTGCAGTAGCTCCCTGGAAGGGGGAAAAGCTCGGTCTGTGGCGTGAGCAATTTATTAAGGGAGCAAAGAAGTTTAATTTTCCGGTTCATAAACCTATTGCAGATCTTACAAAAAGTCAATACGATCTTTTATGGCAGGGAAATGAATATGCGCAGGGTATCAATGCGTTCTTCAAAGAAGTAGAACAAAATCTATATAAGGTTCAATACCGTGTTTTATTAAGCAGGTATCGGGGACGAACGATATGCCCTGATTGCAAAGGCTATCGCCTTCGCAAAGAAGCTTTGTATATAAAAATTAATGATGTACATATTGGCGAGGTAAGTGAATTGCCCGTGAGGGAGATGAAAGTTTGGTTTGATAACATACAGGAAAAACTCAGCGCTTTTGATAAAGAAGTTGCAAAAAGAATACTAATTGAAATAAATCACCGGCTGACCATATTACTGGATGTCGGGTTGGGGTACCTTACCATCAACCGGTTGGCAAATACATTGAGTGGTGGTGAAAGCCAGCGTATACAATTGACAAGAAGCCTCGGAAGCAACCTCACCAATTCCTTATATATACTGGATGAACCTTCTATCGGCCTTCACTCGAGAGATACGGAAAATCTAATCCGGGTGCTGAAAGAATTACGTGACCTCGATAATACAGTCGTGGTGGTAGAGCATGATGAAATGATGATGCGGGAAGCGGACCACATTATCGATATGGGTCCCCTGGCTTCTCACCTGGGCGGGGAAGTAGTAGCAGAAGGAAATTACGATGAAATTATTGCTGATTCGTCCAGTTTAACCGGTAAATACCTGAATGGTGATTTAAAAATAGAGCCACCGGCATCAGTGCGTAAATGGAACCGGTCCATAATAATAGAAGGCGCCAGCCAGCATAATCTGAAAAATATTTCCGCGGAATTTCCATTAAATGTTTTATGCGTGGTCAGTGGAGTGAGCGGAAGCGGCAAAACAACCCTGGTAAAGCAAATTCTGTATCCGGCACTGAAAAAAATAAAAGGAGAGGTTGCCGATAAGATAGGTTTTCATAAAGCGATTACGGGGGATATTGATAGCATCGCACAAATTGAAATGGTGGATCAGAATCCGATAGGCAAATCGAGCCGTAGCAATCCTGTTACGTATATAAAAGCCTATGATGAAATACGGGAACTTTTTTCAAAACAACCCTTGAGTAAGATGCGTGGTTTTCTACCGAAACATTTTTCTTTTAATGTGGATGGTGGACGCTGTGATACCTGTAAAGGGGAAGGCGAACAGGTGGTGGAAATGCAGTTCCTGGCGGATGTGCATTTGACCTGTGAAATATGTGGCGGGAAACGATTTAAGGAGGAAGTGCTGGAAGTAAAATATAAGGACAAGAGTATTTATGATATACTGGAAT
>JAOQAL010000274.1 GCA_025963615.1 Chitinophagaceae bacterium
AACCCAATACCCTGTCCAATTCCGTTGGATGCGCTACCGACTCATGAATGGTAAGCCATAAATGAGAAGGATCTAATACCAGGTCATATTTGCCGGCTTCAACGCTTTTCGATTTTAATTTCTGATCCACATCCGCCGTCGCATTTTTTACATCTTCAAGAATATCATAACGATCACGGTATCGCGTAACGATACCAGTTACCTTACCGGCATCCGACGGTGTAAGGTATTCGTAGCCCATGCCTACGGGAGAACTCAATGATCTTCTGGTTTGAAACTTGCCGGATGCTTTATCGATTTTTGTAACAGTGAACGTGGGATAGAGACGATGAATATCCTGGTCAATATAAGAACCATCCGTAGAGGCGAAATATTTTTGTTCATTAATCGCCATCAGGATGGAATTAATAAAACTGGCGCCGGCATCCATAGCCGCGGCATTCACCGACATCAATAGATCCACTTTTTCTTTTACGGGAACTTCAAAAGCGTTTTTTTGAATGGGCGTTTTCCAGCTTACTTCTCCAAATCCTTTTTGTGCGGCCAGTTGGACAGGCGCTGACAGAATCTTTGCATTCGCCTTTGCAACAGCCACCGCTTTTTCGGCGGTTTTAACGATATCTTCTTTGGTTACTTTATTGGTAGCCGCAAAGCCCCACGAGCAATTGGCCAAAACACGAATGCCTGCCCCGAATGATTCCGTGTTGGCAATGTTTTGAATGCGTCGTTCTCTTGTTACTACAAACTGGTTGAGATAACGGCCGATACGGACATCCGCATAAGAAGCGCCTTTGGCCCGGGCGGTAGTCAGAGCGATATCGGCGAGTTGTTTTTTCTGCGCCACATCCATTCCGTCGTTCAGCGCCTGTAATGGATCAATCGGATTTCCAAAAGCTGAAAAACCGGGCAATGCCAGGCTCCCCAATCCCATGCCGGAGAGTTGAAGAAAGTCTTTTCTTTTCAAAATAAAATATTGTTTGGTTATGAAATTTATGGCAGGCTACCTGGCAGTTTCAGCGAATTCATTTTTTGTTCAAAAAATGAGGATGATTCCCAATTAGCAATCTAATCTTTTTTTCCGAAAAGGCTTTGCTCATCATTTTGATTTTTGTTCTATCCACAGAAATGCGCAGCAAATAAAGAACAGAATCAAAAGAGAGAAAGGTAAATAGGCTGTCCAGTTATATATAATATCATGTTTTCCCTGAACAAAAGAAACCGGGTGATGCGCTTCGTATTTTTTTGTTTCTTTTGTTTTTTGAAAATTAAATAATTTTTTCCAGTCGCTATTTTTATAAACATACCATTCCTCAACGGTTCCATTGATGGATAGCAGGGACTGCCAGCCATCCTCAACAGGCCAGTAAATACCCTCCCATTGCCATGGGAGTAACCCGCGTTGTTTAAGATATAATTTGCTGTCGCCAACCCGGCCTTGCGGTGTTCCCGGATTGCTTGTTTCCAGTTGTAGCTGCACCGGTTCATTTACAAGGGGAAAAGCCGGGTAGATACGCCAGGTTTCCGCTGGAACTATTTTTTTTGCGGCCTCTTGTAAGAGGAAAGACCATAAGGTTTGATAGGCCTTCAGATTACCGGATAAAGCCAGGCTGAATGTATTATTCAACGTAGTGGCCACTATCTTCCCATTTCCATACATAGCGCCGGATGCAAAAATATTTGATTGTTGATCCTGTAACAAAATTTGTGTTCCTGGTTGATAGCGGATAGAGACGGGTTCTTCTATTTTGATTTTATAACTGTTGCTGTCGGGGAAAACAGAGTGAATAAAAGAATATAATTTCTTGTCAGGTTGTATGAGATGAACAGGGAACAACCGGGAATAAAATGATGATTTATTTTTTTCATTATTCAACTTTACAATTAACCCCAAACCATGCCTTTCTATTGCTTCGCGGAACGCTGATAACCCGGATGCATTGATTTCTTGCAAAGCATCATCATCAGCAATCAGTAAATCAAATTGACCTAAAAAAGAATTTGTGATTTGATTGCCCGGCAGTTCCGGCATATTCAGAAACTGTGCGCCGGATTTATTTTTACTGATCGTGGTGCGGATGGCTACAGCATAACCATGCTGGGAAAGATGGCTTTTCAAAAATGTATTTTCAAAATCCGGTGAAGAAGATAGAAATAGTATTTTTAGTGGCTCTCCCGGACTTACCTCAAGCGGCACAGGTTCATTTTGTAAAGTATCTGTTGCCGCTAAAGCGACTAATGAATAAACGGCCTTTCCCGAATTTTTGGGAATAGTATGCAATGAAAAATCGGGGTTGGTTTTCGCCGGAATAATGGCAGAGTCAACCGTTTCATTGAATGCCTGTAAAAGAATTTTTATTTCATGCGCCGAGACGTTTTCATACCGACCTTGTACGATCAACGGCTCACCTGTTTTTAGCTGCCGCTTCCAGAAAACAGAAGTTATGGAAGATACCACGGGGTTGGCATGGAAAATAATGGAGTGCTCATGCAGCAAATCCAGTTCTTCCTTATTGAAACCGTTTCCAAAAACATGAAGGGTATCGTCTTTGTATTTTTCTGCAAAGGAATTCAGGTCGGTTATGAACTGCATTTTTATACCAGCAACCGCGTGATCCAAAGAACGGTCTGTTGAAAAAAAAGGAAGCGGTTCTTTTTTTTGTTGTAAAAAATGTTTCAGGCTGTCATGGATAAGACCGCTTGTAACTACAACCAGATTTTTTGTTGATTTACTACTTGTTCCTGGCTTATCAGGATAAGCCAGGAACAATAAACAGCCAACCGCCAGCAGGGATGCCAGCAACCGCTGGAACAGCAGGCCTTTGTTTTTTCTTTTCCATTCTTTCCAAAAAAGAAAAGAAAGAATAAGCGTTGAGAGAACAACCATATAGTACCCGCTGGTCATGGTTCACTGCGGTTTAAATTGATGAAATATTGTTCCGAAATTGACTGCCGGGTACTTGGTTTTCCGGCGGAGGGCAGGGGAGATGGTGCCGGAAGAATTTTCTGAAACGCTATTTCCACGGTAATAATGTCCTTCTTCGCTATTCCCTTTTCTGCTTGAAGGGCGCTTGTTATTCTCCGCATAGCCTGAACGGCCGGTAAATAAAGAGAGGGTTGTTCAACCGCTTTTTCATTTAACAGGATGTTCGCCCGCCGTAATGACTGCGGATAAATATTGATTGTGTTGCCGGATAATTTTAGTTGTTCTAAAGTACCCAAGGCT
>JAOQAL010000306.1 GCA_025963615.1 Chitinophagaceae bacterium
CCACTTGTTTAGCCGGTTCCAGCTATATAAAAAAATTCCAAGCGCAATGGCTTCTACAAAAAATGCGGTTCCTTCCCACGAAAAAGGCATGCCGATAATGGCGCCTGCATGCTGCATAAAGCTGGGCCATAGCAGTCCCAACTCAAAAGAAAGTACCGTACCGGATACTGCTCCTACAGCAAAAAATATGGCAACCCCTTTGGACCATGCCTTGGTAATATCAAGATAAACCTGTTTGCCGGTGCGCAACCAACGCCATTCGCTAAACGCCATCAGGATAGGCATTGTCATTCCGATACAGGCGAATATAATATGAAAGCCCAGTGAAATAGCCATCTGCAGCCGGGCCGCTATCAGGTCATCCATTAATTTTTTTTAGTATTTGCATCTACAAAAAGAGCCACTATAAAATTAGTTCATCGTGATGAGTATTGTTGATATGCAAAGAAAAAAAATGGCGATGGTCCGTACATATTCGATGTAATAATCAGGTGAATTATGAAAGAGGGGATTTGGTAAATTTAGGTTGTAGCACAATTTAAATTAACAGACGTATATCTTTATCCTAAACAACAGAAGTTGCGGCATGCGGAATATACAAAACCCAGGGGAATAACATCATACTTATAAGTAAATGAGAAAACCAGCAAAATCAAAATACAAAAATCTTTTAAAAGAAATCAGGCATCTTGTAAGTGAAGCAAGAAATAATGTCATCAGAAACATCAATACCGAACTGTTGCTTACTTATTGGAATGTGGGAAGATTGATTGTTGCGAAAGAACATTCAGAAAAATATGATGAAACTTCTGTCAGAAATATGCTCCTTGATATTTCGAAAGAACTTACAGGAGATTTGGGAAAAGGATTCAGTCGCAGCCAGCTTACTTATATGCGCTTATTCTTTCTGCGTTTTCCAATTTTCCGGTCACCTGGAAAAACTGGTGTGACACTGTCACACCAAAAAGTAAGAAAGGTTGCTAAAGTGATTGGTCTGACAGTGTCACACCACTTAAGTTGGTCGCATTACTATGAATTATTGAAATGCAAAGATGAAATGGAAACCGGCTTTTACCAGCAGACTGCAATCAACGAAGCGTGGTCTGTAAGAGAACTTCGCCGGCAAATGGACACCGCATTATTTGAACGGATCGCTTTGAGCAAAAATGCAAAGGGTGTCATGAAGCTCGCGGCCAAAGGTCGGACTATTAAAACTGAAACCGATATTGCCAGGGATCCCTATATCCTCGAATTTCTGAATATCCCCAGTCATATTCGTTACACTGAGAAACAGCTGGAACAAGAGATTATCGGTAACCTCCAAAAATTTATCCTTGAGCTGGGAAAAGGCTTTGCGTTTATTGCCAGGCAGTTTCGTATCACGCTAAACAACAGGCATCATCATGTTGATCTTGTTTTCTATCACCGCATTTTGAAATGTTTTGTATTAATTGATCTGAAAATAAAAGCCGTGGGACATAATGATATTGGACAAATGAATTTATACCTGAACTACTTCCAGGCAGAACAAAATGCAGTTGGAGACAATCAACCAATAGGTATTATTCTTTCAAAACATAAAGATGATGTTACTGTTGAGTATGCTATCCGGGGAATAACGAATAAAATTCTCGTGTCAAAATATCAGTTATACTTGCCAGATAAAAAATTACTGAAGCGTAAAGTAATAGAGTTATTAAACACAAACTAAAGCACTCAACCGTCGGGGACTATGCCTGTAGTAAAATAAATTATTAAAGTTGCATAGCATAGAATCTGGAATATCAAACTCATTGTTAGCCCGGGATCGGGTCTCTCAGCGTGTTCCATTATATAAGCGGTTATGGTTTTGAAAGTTTCTTCAATAAATCGCCAGCCTGTTAAAAACTCACTTCTCCCATACCGACCCTCTGACTTCCTTTCGTTCCGCTAATTCATCATCTGGTATGACCAGGGCGACCCAGGGTGTATCCAGCGAACTAATCTGCCCCCGCCATTCCAGGATACCGGAAGAACCGGGCTTCAGGATAATTTCTTTTCGGTTCCCTGTCATCGTTATATTATCCGTCCGGATGCTGAAATGATGACTTCCCGCGCCCTGTGCCTTTATTTTTATCGTTACGTCACCTTTTGATGAAGTAATTTTGGAAACTTCAAATGTCAGCTGCCGGCCCGAACGAAGATCAAGGTGGTAAGAAGCGCCAGGCAAAAATGATTGAACCTGTTCCTGTCCGCTACTCATCACGGCGTACTTGCCTTCCGGCAGCATCGTTCTGAAGTGACCGGTAGATCCTTCCGGCTTTACAATAATTTTTTCGCCCGTTGTTATCTCTTTGAATTCTACCGGAGCACTGGCTTGTCCTTCCACAATGGATGGTCCCGCAAGATCTTTCAATAACCATATCCAGCGCGTTACAGGATGTACCCATATCTCTTTATAGGTCCAGGTATTTTGTACCGGCCAGTAAGGTGTATCATCGTCGCCACGACTTTGTATGCCTACAGGCAATGCGCCTACAATATCACCAGAGGAAGGTGTGTAGAGCGGTGCAAAATCATGCCCTTCTCCCCACATGGTGCTTTGTGAAAAAGGATTTCTTCCAATAATCCATTCCAATTGATGTTCGGAAAGTTGAGCCGATTCCAGATCGCCGCGCAAATGGGCGGCAGCTGCGAGTGATTGTGCCTGTGGTAAAATGGTTCCGAAGTGTCCGCGGTAATCCATCCATACCGGGAACAAGCGCAGGTAATGACCTTTGCCTAGTGGAACTCCATTGAGTACCTGTTTGCGGAATGATTCTTTCCTGCTTTCGGGCACATGCAGGTATTCGCTGTCAGTATATACAGACGCCGGCATTACATCAAAAGGTGCTGTATATTTTGCAATGGTCTTCAGGTACTCCGAATAAAGTGTGACACCGGAATACCATTTCATCCAATCAGGATGATCAGGAAACGCATGGCAAAGTTCTGTAAGAGCGAGTGTAGCTCCCTGCTCACGGCCTCGGTGGCAATAATGAAGCAAGCGGTCTTTGGCTGTAGTGGTATAATAGAAACCGGTTAACGGAATATCCCAGTCAGTGCGTTGGCGCTGCTGTGCATTCACTATTACCTTCGATAATTTGGTTGCCCTGTCAGCATATTTTTTATTGCCGGTTGCCTTCCATAAATCCACGGAAGCGATAATTGCCTGCGAC
>JAOQAL010000406.1 GCA_025963615.1 Chitinophagaceae bacterium
TTGAATAAATTATAAAAAAACTCAAGCCACTATTCAAATACTTGATTCCGCCTGCTTTTTAAATGCTGGTTTTATTTCGGATCAGGAATGTAGAAAAAATACCTCGTTATAATAGCTATAATAGAAATTTCGTTTTTTGATAAACTTTCAGGGTCGGGCCTGTTATTTGGTATGATTGTTTCCGGTAGTAGATAAATATTTCTTTCACTTTTAAATGAAATTGTATGAAGAACACAACTAAAATTACGTTAGGCTTGTTGGGCGCCGTAGCAGCCGGGGTTGTAATAGGATTAATGGTAGCTCCTGAAAAAGGAAGCGAAACCCGCAAACGCATTAAACGTACCACGGGCTCATGGGTCGACCAACTTGGGAATATTTTATCAAGCGGACAGGATGCTGCACACGATATAAAGGAAAATGCCAAAGGAATTAAACATGCTGCAGAAGAAAAGATAAGAAGGGCTAAAGAGAGCATGGGGTAGAAGATTTTTAATATTTTCTATAAGTCGATTTTTTATGGATGAGATTAGGAATCAATCGAAGGGCTTCGGAAATAGTTTAGAAAAATTCCCCGATAATTATTGAAACTGGTGTTTGTCAATTGCACGCAAAAGCTGCTGTACCGGCAGCGGGTTTGATAAACACCATTTTCATTTACTTTGCTGTCTTTGTATTGTTATTCGCAGCTACCGGACTTGCAGGGTGGCTTGATGTTTTAATAAACAATCTTGTAGCGCTTTTATTTCTGCTGTTGGTTTTGTTTTTTATTTTAATACGGAAACAAATTGTTTATTCCTTGATAAGGAACCGTAGGGAGCAAAATATATGAGTAAAGCAATAAAAACATATGATGACCTATTGGCCTATCAACTACAGTTAGAAGAGTTGCTTATTGCGCAAAAACAGGTTTTACACTATGATATAATAGAGCTTAAGGAAGAGCTTGGAAGGGTGGCAAATCCCATTCGCATCGCCGCTAAGTTTTTTACCCGTAACAAAGATCATACGGCAATCGTACAGGGTGCCGGTTTACTAATTGATCTGGCTCTGAAAAAAGTTGCGTTGCCCAGGGCAGGTCGCATAAGCCGCAGGATGATTCCTTTCCTGGTAAAAAACATTTCATCTCACCTGGTGGCCGAACATAAACAGGACCTGCTGAATAAAGTGGTTTCCCTGATAAGTCACAAGAAGAAAAGTAAATAATAACAGGTTTATTTCTTTGCACTAACTCTCCAGATGGTATTGCTTGTGTCATCGGTTATAAGCAGGGACCCATCATTAGCTACTGCGATACAAACAGGCCGTCCATGCACTTCGCTATGGGAAAGGTCGCTGATAAAACCTGTTAGAAAGTCTTCAGGCTTGCCAGAAGGTTGGCCGTTTTTAAAAGGAACAAAAATTACTTTATAGCCCGAAATAACAGAACGGTTCCAACTGCCATGCTGCGCTATGAAAGCACCCTGACGGTATTTTTCAGGAAATGCTGTCTTATCGTAAAAGGCTAGACCCAACGAAGCCGTATGAGATCCTAATGCGACATCAGGAACAATCGCTTTTTTAACAAGTTCAGTTTCAGGATTGCCCGTCATTCTTGGATCATAATGCTGCCCATAATAGGAGTAGGGCCACCCATAAAATCCTCCTTCTTTTACACTGGTCAGGTAATCCGGAACCAGTTCATCGCCCAGTTCATCCCGTTCGTTTACGGCTGTCCATAGGGTTTGTGTACCCGGCGCCCAATCCATACCCACCGGATTGCGAAGGCCGCTGGCATATATTTTTTCACCGGTTCCGTCGGTATTTATCTCAAGGATATTGGCTCTTCTTATTTCTTTATCTATCCCGTTTTCGGCCACATTGGACGATGATCCAACGGCGATATAGATTTTATTGCCTTTTGAATTTGTAATAATATTTTTTGTCCAGTGTCGACCTTGCCCCGGTAATGCTAAAATTTGTTTGCCGGCTGTTTTAATAATGGTGTCTTTTGAAGTATAATCATATTGCATCAATCCGTCAGTATTGGCCACATAAAAATGATTGCCGAGTACCAGCATGCCAAAAGGTTGGTTAAGCCCTTCGAGAAAAATATGGGTGCTTTCGGGAATACCGTCATGATCCGTATCGGTGAAACGAATGATACGGTTGGCGCTCTTTCCATAATGCTGTGTTTTTATTTTGCGGGAAATTTTTGAGCCGATCTTTTTGAGTCCCTTAAGTTCTGTATTCGCTTCTGAAACGAAGATGTCACCGTTGGGTGCAATGTACAACCATCTCGGATGATCGAGTCCGTCCGCAAATTTGGTTACTGTAAAACCATCAGGAGCTACCGGCGTCAATCCATTTTTCCATCCAGTGACCTTACTGAAATTCTGTACTGATTTTGTTGCATAAGGCGCCGCCAGGGTGTCGGCCTGGTAGCCGCTTGTATTCACGGATCCTTTGTAAGAATCCTTATTTAACCTCAAGCCGCAGGAAAATAATAAAACCCATGCCGCGCTGCATAACATAAATCTTTGTGTCTTTTTTTTCATACATCCATTTAATAAATACTTTGTAAAAAACATGCCATGCAGAAGGCCGGAAAGCTTCGGGTTGCAGCATATAAGCGCCCGGCCTTAGGAAATCAGCATGACTGCAGTTCCCGAAGCCCTAAGTTCAAGGCTCGTAGTAATAGGAGCGTATAAGTTGGTGGGCCGTTGGCATATTTATTATCTTAGTGTTCTTATGCCAGACTTTAACCAACGTATCAAGCAAATACTGCTTCTGCTGATAATTTTATTTTTTCTCTTCCTTGTAATACAGGAGTTGGTTCTTTTTATTCCAGGATTATTAGGTGCGGTGACTCTTTATATCCTTAGCCGGTCTAATTATTTTCAACTTATATATAACCGTAAATGGAAGAAGGGTAATGCGGCTGCTTTATTTATTTTTTTGTATATTTTTTTGCTGGGGCTGCCTGTTTATCTTGCTATTAGCCTGATCAGTCCAAAAATAGAGCAATTTCTTGCGAATCCTAATCTACTGCTGGATTCCATTAAGTCTTCCGTGATCGTGATACAAAAAAAGACTGGGGTTAATTTATTTTCCCAGCAGTCATTATCGACGATGTTAAATAAAACCGCTGGTTTTATTCCCTCGGTATTGAACAGTACCGCCAATCTTATCAGTAATATGGCGATCATGTTGTTCATTTTGTATTACATGCTTTATAATGGCCGCGAAATAGAAAAGACGCTGTCTTATTACATTCCCCTGAAGCCCCATAATATTAATATACTGGCTTCCGAAACAAAAAAGATGGTAAAAGCCAATGCCTTTGGAATTCCTATCATTTCCATTATCCAGGGTATTACCGCTACGCTGGGTTATTTCATCTTTGGTGTTGATGAATTTGCCATCTGGGGATTTCTTACCGGCATCTTTGCATTCTTCCCGGTGGTAGGAACCATGATAGTATGGGTGCCATTGGTAATTTTTATGTACGCCAATGGAGATGAGTGGCATGCAACCGGCGTCTTGCTATATAGTATTATCGTAACCGGGCAGGTAGATTACATGGCCCGTATGACCCTGTTAAAAAAAATTGGCGACGTACATCCTGTTATCACCATTATGGGCGTCATCGTAGGGCTCGGATTATTTGGATTTGTCGGATTGATTTTCGGTCCGCTTCTTCTCAGTTATATTATTATACTCTTCAAAATTTACATGAACGAGTTTGTAGAAAATAACCATGAAGGCGAAGCGGGAGAAAGCTGAGAGAGGTAGTAGATGCTGGATGCTGGATAG
>JAOQAL010000416.1 GCA_025963615.1 Chitinophagaceae bacterium
ACGGCCCCTTTTTGCCCAAGGGTTGCCAACCTTTGAAAGGACTATACAAAAGTGAAGCGAACTCCTTAAGGTTGGCAACCCTGTTTAGCACATGGCCCCTTTTTGCCCAAGGGTTGCCAACCTTTGAAAGGACTATACAAAAGAGAAGCGAACTATTGAAGGTTGGCAACCCTATTTGGCAACAGCCCCTTTTGCTCAAGGGTTGCCAACCTTTGAAAGGACTATACAAAAGAGAAGCGAACTCCTTAAGGTTGGCAACCCTGTTTGGCATATGTCCCCTTTCGCCCAAGGGTTGCCAACCTTTGAAAGGACTATACAAAAGTGAAGCGAACTCCTTAAGGTTGGCAACCCTATTTGGCAACGGTCCCTTTTTGCCCAAGGGTTGCCAACCTTTGAAAGGACTATACAAAAGAGAAGCGAACTATTGAAGGTTGTCCAAGGGTTGCCAACCTTTGAAAGAACTATACAAAAGAGTAGCTAACTCTTTAAGGTTGGCAACCCTGTTTAGCACATGGCCCCTTTTGCCCAAGGACTATACAAAAGAGAAGCGAACTCCTTAAGGTTGGCAACCCTATTTGGCAAAAGATTGAAAACATTGGGTTATATTTAATAAACAAAAGTTACAACAGAAAGAACTATGTCATTAGCAGGAATTAATCATTAATTAATAAAAATGCATCTTTATGATTATTGTTCATGATACTTTTATTTGTAAACCCGGTAACGCATCGAAGTTGGCGAAAATGTTCAAAGAAGTGATGGCCGGTAATGACGAGCTGGTCAATATTATGACTGATATGACTGGCCAATACAACAGAGTAGTGATGGTAAGTAAGTTTGAAAGCCTTACTGCATATGAACAGAGCTGGGAAAAGTACAAGCAGGACACTGAAGCGATGAAGAAAATGACCGAAAAAATGTCCGGGTATCAAGATATGTACTTTACAGGCTCGCGGGAGATTTACCAGACCTGGTAAATGTCGGGGCGAGAGGAAATTACATGTTTCTGTAACCAGGAAATAATTACGGAGCGGTTCATCTTTTTCCTGGTTTCGCATGCAATATATCCCCTCCAAATCCTTCTATTGATTTTAGAACCGTTCTGCTTTATATGTTTGGTTCTAAAACATTGGCTTAAGGCAGTTCATCTCAACAGCTTGACTGAGAAAATTTCCTTTTTGCTCCTGGGCCAATGTCATTAAGTTAAGGAGTTGCACCACGTTGTGGCCTCTACGAGTATCCTGTATCCAGCATCTTGTCTTCCATGCCCAGCAGGGCATTTGTGGGTAGATCTATATTAAAAAACGGGTTTTACGTTCCATCCCTACTTCAACTTTCCAACTACAAACGCACCAATTTCCCTGCCTTTGACCTGGCCGGTAGTCAAGGCATTTAAAAAGTGAATGCCGCCATAAAGGCGACTGATACTTGCCTGGTCAGACGCTTCAAAAAACGACTTAAACGCTCGTATAGGGCGGCCATAGGGCACTTCAGTAGAATCAACAAACGAATAGTTATCGCCTGCCAAATGGGTAAGTACCGCCGCGGCGCTTGCAGAAATGGTGCTATGCCCGCTTGGATATTCAGGAAACGGTGGTGTTTGAATGAGAGGTTCCCAATTTTTATCAATATACTTATTAATAAAAGTTTCAGGACGCACATAGTTATAAAAATACTTTGCTTCCCAGCAAGAGATAAAAGCATCGAACAAAGCAATAGCGGTTTGAGATAACATAGCAGCGGTTTTTTCATCATTATATTTTTCTTTTTCAGCAACGCCGCACGCAATATGTATCCAATGGCCGGGCGGTGAATTTTTTTGCAGGAAATAGGTAATATGCCCATCTGTAATAGATGTGTTGGGGTTATCATCCCAATACCAGGCAGTAGTTGAGTCGCCTGCTTTGGGTTTTGTCACCGCTTCATATACCTGGTAGCATTCTTTATAAAAAGAAGAACCTTTTGCAGTATCATAGGCAATCGGCGGCAGCGGTCTGAATTGAGAAACAGAATCCAATGTCATTGGCCTGATCATGCTCCAGTTGTTCTCAACCGCATCCATATAATCGGGCGGCGTAGGTACCCATCGTGCCGGATTATTTTTTACAATATACCCGCCAAGCGATGTTCGCTGCAGGTATCCGTCTTTTGCAGCCCATGCAAGAATATGTTTGCCCACAGCCCGGCCGTATTCAATAGAATTATTCAACAGTTCTTTGGCAATACCCAGGCCATCTAATTGTTTCAGGTATGCTTTTTCTTTTTCCAACATAGCATCGCCATTAAAAACCATTTTCTGAGCGACGGTTGTAAAAGCAATAATACCTGAAATAGGATAGTAATACTTTTTAGCGCTATCAGGCGTCGGTAAAGTTTCCAAACCCTTCAATTTGCCTGCGTAGCTCGTGTATGTTTTATGTTCTGGCAGCAATGCTTCGTAAGCAGCAATATTGGGGTAGGCATAAATTCTGCTGCATACCGGTGGCGAAAAAATGTCCGTTATAATTACATATGTCAGTTTCTTGTTCCATTCCGGCAACTGGTTTTTACAAAACGCATCAATCTCTGCTTGAGTAGCCTTCTGCTTACAGCCAAATACGAATAACAGCAACCAGAATAAATTCATTTTTCTCATATCAATACATTTGTTGGTGCGGCATTATTTTATACACGTTAGTTTTTTTAGTATACCGGCTTTATTGCTACTATTTCCCGTTTGTTGCGTCGCTCCCGATAGCTATCGGGACTTTTGCTGCAACAATACTATTCAATATTTTTGCGCACCCTGTAAGTATCGGTGGTGAGCCTGTATACTATTGAGCATGTGATAGCAGGCCTATTTACCATTCATCTTTATCTCTCTTCTAGCTCCTTTATTATCATACACACTAATAGACGACGTCGATTCGATATTGTACATCAACCGTCTTGATGAATTTGATAAATAACCATTTCCCCAATAAAACTCCTGTTTATATTTTTTTCCATCTTTCCGTTGCACAATTGCATATAGATCACTGGCATTAATATCAGCCAATGCTTCTTTGTTTTTTTCTTCATCGGCTTTTAACGGGGCGTTATTAATAGCTGTTAACACAAGCAGGTTGTTGGTTGCCGTATACAGTTGCGCCATCCCTTTTGCATCACCATCCACTTTAAAGCCTGTTGTGTTGGCGTTCAACACATTAAAGTTGCCCCTGCCATCTCCTGCCAATAAAATTCCTGTAAGCGCGTCATAAGCGCCGGTTGAAACCTCTGTTTCATAAGAGTTCCCTGTAATCAGTACATCCAAATGCCCGTCGTTATTATAATCGCCTGTAAGCATCCCAAACAATGGCGCAAACTGGCATTGCAAAGGCAGGGCTCTACGTTCAAATTTTCCATGGCCCATATTCTGCAGGTAGCTGCTTTCAAAACATTCACTCTTTACCACATAGGCATCGCTAAGTTCTTTTTTGGTAAATGATTCTTCGAAAGTAACCGAAGCAAAATCTTTGTACGATTGAAATCGCCCACGCATAGTCGGGATTTGTTTTATCATTTCATCACGGGTTGGATAAATATAATTTTTGCCCTGCACATAATAACACATCACGGGGTCGATCCTGCCATTTTTATCAAAATCTTTTGCATAAATACAAAGCGGCTCTGTGGCGCTTGCTTTAAATCTTGTATTCAATCCTAAATTGCCGATGATGTAATCCACATCGCCATCTTCATCAAAATCGCCCGCGGTAATACTGTTCCACCAACCCTTCGAATGTTCAATTACTATCGGAGAGGAAGCCACTAAATGCCCTTGCTGATTTTTTATAAATGTAACCGGCATAAACTCCCCCGATAACATTAAATCAACCCAACCATCATTATCATAATCCGTCCACAAAGCGGAAGTTACCATACCAGCTTTCCCCTGCAAGGGTAACTCCTCTTTGGAAACGTCAACAAAAGTTCCGCCATTATTCTTCAACAAATAACTTTTTGGCGATAATGGATAACTTCCCGGCGCCACTCTGCCACCAACAAACAAGTCAAGGTCGCCGTCCTTATCATAATCGCAGGCCACCACGCAGGAGCCACTGGCTTTTGTATCGGGCAGTGCAGATGCATTAAGCGTAAAATTCCCTTTGCCATCATTGATATACAACCTGTCTTGCTGCATAGGTGTCCCGTCATTATTATCCGAGCCGCCGCTGACCGCATATAAGTCGAGGTCGTTATCGCCATCAGCATAAAATAATAATACCCCCATATCTTCATAAAGAGTGTCCTTCTTAAGTTTTTTCTCTAAAAATTGCCCCTGTTTAGTTTGAATAAAAAAACTTCCTTCATCGCCGGAAGCAGCGCCCATATAAAAATCTTCAAAGCCGTCTCCGTTAATATCGCCTACTGCAAGGCCGGGCCCGTTTTTAGAATGCATGTGGGGCAGTAGTGGTTGAATTTTAAAATCAACAAATTCATTTTCGATATGCCGTTTATTCAATCCCCTTAAACCGCTGATATCCGAAAACAACAAGCCGCGATTTTTTTCATTCAAAAATATATCCTCTTGTAAATCGGGGTCAATTTTCTTCGATGTGCCGTCATACACCAACTCAACTACTGTATTAGCTTTCACCTTGTATTTTGTAAGCATCGCCCCATCAGGCCAAATAATTTTTATACTATCGGCAATACTATTTTTCCCAAGACCGAAATGCAGCACAGGCTGCATAGACGATTCAAACCCACGATAAGGATTCATCTCCTGCATTTGATGTTGCTCTTTTGCATACACAAATACTTTAGCGCCTAATGCCTGCAGGTTCGGCTTTTGCCCTGTTAGTTTTATGGCCAGGTAATTATTGTTCAGCAACACATTGCTGTTGTTCCTGAAAATTTTTGATCTGCTGTTAAACTGGCTGATTACCAAATCAAGGTCCCCATCATTATCCAGATCGGCATAGCAGGCGCCGTTAGAAAAACCGGGGTCTTTAAATCCCCAATCTTCCGACCGCTTTGTAAAAGTGAGGTCATTATTGTTTTCGAAAAAATAATCTTTCAGCGGAATAGTAGCCAGTTCTTGTATCGCTTTTAGTCTATCTTTTCGCTTCGCCTCCTGGCTACCCATCGGGTTATTCAGTTTAGCCTGGTAATGAATATAATCGAGGTCGCCCAAATCACGATAAAAACCATTTGTAACCATCAAATCTTTATCGCCATCATTATCATAATCGGCAAATAGCGGTGCCCAACTCCAATCGGTGCTGCTAACGCCCGACAAAAAAGCAATATCGCTAAAAGTGCCATCGCCGTTATTAAATTGCAATGAATTGCGGGTGTACTGGGGAATATAACCCTTCTGCAAAAGCAATTGAAACTTATCGTAACCCGCAGCAGGGATAATCATTTTTTTCCTGTAATTATCTTCCGGCAACATATCAAGAGTATAAATATCAGGGAGCCCATCATTGTTGAAATCAACCACGTCATTACCCATCGAAGCAAAACTGATATGTTTTAAACACTCCTGTGTTTTATCGCTAAAAGTTCCGTTACGGTTATTGATGTAAAGAATATCAGTAGTTAAAAAATCGTTCGACACATATATATCAGGCCATCCATCCATATTCACATCACTAATAGCAGCACCCAAACTATATCCTTCTTTTAAAATACCGGCCTGTGCAGATACCTCTGTAAAAGTACCATTGCCGTTGTTGCGATATAAAATATCCGTTCCAGCCGATTCGCCACGCTGCTGAATTTCAGTAATGTTATTTACATAACTCACCCGGTCATCAGCCGGATTGGTTATTAAAAACAAATCAATATCGCCGTCTCTGTCATAATCAAAAAAAGAAGCATTCATAGTTAGCCTTGTATCTGCAATGCCATATTTTTCCGCTTCTTCCTTAAATGTTCCGTTGTGCTGGTTCACATAAAGCAGGTTGGCCGTACTGCCAAACTTAGGGCTGCCTGCGACACAAATATAAATATCGAGCCAGCCGTCCTGGTTAATGTCCACCATGGATACGCCGGTACACCAACGGTTAGTAGTGATACCTGCCTTATCCGTTACATCTTCAAACTTAAAATCTCCTTTGTTGATGTATAGTTTTCCTGAAAGTTCGTTGCCGCTAAAATATAAATCAACCAACCCATCATTATTAATATCCCCTGCAGCTACGCCGGCGCCAGTATAAATATTCATGTAATCAAGTACATTGTACTTATCATTTTCTTGCACTTCATTGACAAAGTCAATCCCCGTTTTCTCAGATGGTAATGATTCGAATAAAGTTTTTTTATTGCTGCATGAAATCATACAAACCGTTACTACAAGAAATAGTATTACAATTCTGACATCCATGAATTTAATTTTTTTGTCCTGCTTCAGCGCTACTATCATTTATGAATGTATTCCAGATAACTATCAGATGCCTGTAGCAATGAGCAATCAGAAAGTAAAGATCAAAATTTAAAAGGTAAAAAATTTCCAGAGGCTATTCTTTCATTTTGACTTTTAAATTTTTACTTAAACGCCATGATCTCCCGTTTCCCCCCTTTTGCATCATACATAGTTACCGATGCGGTGTTAGAAGAAATATACAAACGCCTGCTGCTTTGCGATATGTAAGACTGACCAAACATAAACTCTTCCTTATATTTTTTTCCATTCTTTTGGGTAATGATCGCATACACATCTGTATCGGCCAGCGGTATGCTTTTTACTGAATCATTTCCACGATATGCTTTTAAATAACCAGCGTTGCTGCTCACTAAAAACAACCGGCTACCATCTGCACCCTGTATGCTGCTGATGGCTTTGTTATCACTTGCTGTATTAAAGCCCCTGCTATCTACTGTAAAGCCGCCGTCGCCATGTCCTTTTAACACGAGCATGCCTTGTGCATCGTGGCGGCCC
>JAOQAL010000451.1 GCA_025963615.1 Chitinophagaceae bacterium
CAATAAATATCCAGGCTTTTTCGGTTTTGCCAGAATGCCAGTGCGGAAGTTTGGCAATAGGCCTTACCAGGAGTTTGATAAACTTTACTTCGGTTGGAGTAAAGCTGGATTCGATTGCCAGGCTTTCCTCATTCTCAGATTTTTGGGTTGGCTGTTTCGGGTTTAACTTACTTAACAGTTTCATTTTATTTTCCTCCAGGCCACCCCATACCTCGATACTTGCAGGGGGGAAAATAAAACCAGATACATTTTTCAACATGCTAAGTGTTATGCTTTTCGCTTCAATAGGTTTTCCGAAAAACAATACGGCTTCCATTGGATTTTGCCGGTAAGCAAGCCATTTGCCGTTATCAAAGCTCAAATCACTTTTATCAAGATCAATAATTGTATTACCCCCTTTGCCTTTATATTTCGGATCAACGGGCGTTACCAATACCACACTATCCGGCCGGTAAGTAGCTTTAAAAAAATGCTGCTGTATCATATCGCTGCTTGTCCAGCCAGGCTTAAAGGCCTTTGCTTTTACCGTAATATCCGAATTTATTTCCAGCTTACCATCGTATATGGGAGAGGACAAACTATCAGGATCTGTTCCATCCAGTGTATACCGTATCGTAGTGCCATGAATGTAATGCTTCAATTTTACCGGCGTGGCAGTTGTAATCACCTGCGCTTCATTTTCAAGAATAGGTGGCGTAAGCTTTAATATCACCGTATCTCCTTTAAACCCCGATTGATAACTGATGTTCTTATTTTGTTGTTGCAGTTTCTGAATGTCCGTTGAAACGATACCGGTATTCCAGAGATAAACCATCCTTAATTTAGGTAGTGAGACCAACGCTTTCAATTGATCAGTTTTAACCTGCGTACCAGACAACGATAAGTTCTTAAGATTTTTCAGCTTTAGTAATTCGGCAAGCGTTGTGCCGGTAATAGCCGTGAAATTGAGGTTCAGCTTTCTTAAATTAGTAAATCCACTTATTATTTTAAGATCTTCATCTTTGACCGGCATATTATCAAAATTCATCTCAACAACCTGTTTGTTGAGCGGTTTCAACTCAGTTAATTTTTCCGCGCTGTAAAAGGTCCGGTTATAGAAATTCACAACCAGGGCCGGAGAATTTAAAAACAAAGGTGCAATAACCCGGTTATCATTACTCAGTTTCTGAATTTCGTTTTCGCTGGCTGCGGCAAAATCATAGTGTTCGTCTGTTGATTGTTTTAAAACTTTCGCGGCTAATACGCGCATGGTATCCGTTGGCAACAGGTCAACGACTTTTTGTTCAAAGTTGGCTCCTGCTTTAACCCATTCATATAAAATTTCCAGCTCGTCATTAGTAAGTTGTGGCTTTCCTGTCGGGGGCATGTGTTCTTTTTCTTCCTCCGGCAAATGGATGCGCTGCATCATCAATCCTAAATCAGCCTTGGTACTATCCCATAATTTTCCATCCTTCCCTCCTTTCAGCAAAAGTTCTTTCGTCTCCATTATTAACTCCCCTTTTGCTTTCTTGCTGTTATGGCAGGACATGCACTTGCTTTCAAGTATCGGTTGTACCATATCAGCATACACAAGTGCATCTTCAAAAGCGGCACGGACTTTTTTATTCTGTGGAGTGACAGGAGCTAACACAAAATTTTCTCCATGCGTGATATTGCCGCCGAAATGGCCTGCTAACACCACAACCAAACAAATACTGAAAGCCAGTATATAATTGGCTGTTGCGTATTGCTGCAATTTTCTATTGAAATTGTATAGTAAAAACAGTCCGAATGATGTGGCAACGCCTGTCCATTTATGCAAAGCGAGTGTATCAGGGTCATATCCTTCTTCCTTCGATAAAAATAATCCCATCAAGGCGGTTATTACGGCTGAAAGCGCTGCAACCAGTAACAATATTTCCATCATGGATATATACCACCTCTCCGCTTTAAATTTCCGGGGAATAAAAAAAACACATCCGAAATACAACAGAATGAGTACAATGGGAAAATGCACTACCAGCGGATGCATCCGGCCAAAAACCCGAAGCCATGCCGGCACAGTCAGCCGGCCTTCGAAAACAAGAAAGAAAAACAATAAAGTATTAAGGGGTATAAGGCAACCGGCGATAATTTTACTGAACTTCATTAGATAGTTAAACTCGTTTTAATTTATACGGATATACTTTACCGGAAGCCCATTGCGCTACATAAAGGTTTTCATCACGGTCTATACAAACATCATGAGGATGCACAAATATTTTTTCTGTCTGATGCATTGCCTGCAACGTTCCATTATCATAAGTTGGTTCACTACCACCAATATTGCTCACTACTTTATTATTCTTATCAAGAATAGTAACGAAGCCAGTCCCTTCCGCATTCAGGTCCGGTGAACGGAGTACCGCTGCGTATAAATAATCACCCTGAATAACGGGACGGCAAACACAGGCACCCGGAAGTTTAATGACCTCCAACAGCTTGCCGTCTCTTGTAAACCGTTTAAAGCAATTGCGGGTTCGGTCGGTAATCAATAAATTTATCTCGCTGCCTCTTTTATCAAAAGTAATTCCGTGTGCATTGTCAAGATGGGCATCGCCTTCTCCCCGACCGCCAAAGTAATTTTTCAATTTACCCATCGCATCATATTGCATAATATATTGCGCACCATAACCATCCGCGATGAATATATCCCCGTTTTCATCTATCACGGTCTCCGTTGGCACAAATTCTTCCGCTTTTTTGTAAATGCCATTAGCCTCCAGGGGTGGGTTAATCGTCAGCAATATCGTTCCATCCAGGGTTGTTTTATATACCTGGTGTTTAGCCGTGTCAGTTATATACAGAAATTCAGTTCCGTTTTCACTGTGTAAAGTCAGGCCATGCGCCCCCGGAAACTCATGTCCCCAGGTTTCCAGTAACTTCCCTTTGGTATTATAAACAAGCACATTATTTTTTGTTTCATTGGTCAGCAGTATAATTCTTCCTTTTTTATCCTGCACCATTTCATGACAGTCATTCACAGGAAACTGCGTAGGATTAGCCTTGCTCCAGGCCGTATCCAGCGTATACTGCATATTATTATGACCATATACTTTTTTTTCATTTCGGGCGAACATGTCCTGCATAATCAGGATACTGCCCGTTGCCAGGGAAGCGTGTTTTATAAATTTTCTGCGGTTCATAAAAAGTATTAAGTCGTAAGTAAAAAATCA
>JAOQAL010000474.1 GCA_025963615.1 Chitinophagaceae bacterium
CGCCTTGATATTAATCATTGCTTCCATCAATTACATTAACTTATCAACGGCCCGTTCCTCGCTCCGGATAAAAGAAATAGGTGTGCTCAAAGTAACTGGTTCTGGCAGGGGCCAGTTAGTTTTGATGTTTCTTACCGAATCCGTTTTAATTACCTTGATCGCTTCGGTTATAGCCATTGGTATCCTGAATCTTGCCATGCCCCTGTTCCAGCATTTCATTGGCAAAGAGATTGACATGTGGCGCTTCGGTGGCTGGCAAACATTGTTATTGCTGACTGGTTTTTCTATTTTCGCTGGTGGCTTGAGTGGTTTGTATCCCGCACTTCTCCTTTCAGGTTTTAAACTGATCCCTGCATTAAAAGGCCAGGCCGGCAGCCAGATAGGTAATCTGGTATTCCGGCAATCATTGGTAGTTTTCCAGTTTGTCATCACCATTGCCATGATCGCGTGTTCTTTTATTATCTACCAGCAACTGCTATATGTTCGTCAAAAAAATCTTGGTTTTAATAAGGACCAGGTGATCACGTTTCACCTCGGTGGCGCTGTGCGGAAAAATATTCCGGCAATCAAAGAACAATTACTGCAGAATCCTTTAATAGAAAGTGTAGCGACCGCTGGCAACCCGATCGGCAATAACAATATCGGCGGGCGGGATTATAAAATAGAATTGAATGGAAGCATGGATGCCAAAGCAAGAATCGCTAATCAATTCATGATTGATGAAGACTTTATACCGGCCTTGCAAATTAAAATGGTTGAAGGACGGAATTTTTTGCCCAGCATGCCGACGGATAAAGACAAGGCGGTCATTATTAATGAAACACTGGCAAAGGATGCAGGATGGAAAGAACCGGTAGGAAAAAAAATCCAATGCGGAACCGATACAGCCGGTAAGCCAGTATTGTATGAGGTAGCTGGCGTGGTGAAGGACTTTAATATTTATTCCCTGCAGCATAAAATTCAACCATTAATACTGCAGTTGCCACAATACACCAATGACAAAGACAACATGTATGTCCGCATCAGTAAGAAGAATGTAGGTGCCGCATTAAAGTTTACAAAAGATACTTACAAGAAATTCGATCCGTCAAATCCATTTGAATACAGTTTCCTGGATCAGAATTTTGCCCGGCAATATGAGACCGAAAAAATGCAGGGTAACCTCTTATTCATTTTTACGCTTCTTGCTATTTCCATTGCCTGTCTCGGGTTATTTGGCCTGGTTACATTTACCGCTGAACAACGCCGGAAAGAAATTGGTATCCGTAAAGTGCTCGGTGGCAGTATCAGTGGGATTGTGATGCTGCTGGCAAAAGACCTGGTCATATTAGTCATGATAGCGATTGTTATTGCGACACCGGTGGCGTGGCTGTCAATGAGTAAATGGTTGGAGGGGTTTGCCTACCAGGTAAATTTCGGCTGGTGGATATTTGGTATTGCGGGCATTCTTGCTTTGCTGATTGCATTTGCTACCGTGAGTGTCCAGGCGATCAAGGCGGCCCTGGCCAACCCGGTGAAGTCACTTCGCACCGAATGAGAGTTTATGTTGTATCCGGAAGACAATCGGAGTGGGAGTAAAGAAATGAACTGAAGAGGTAGTTATGAAGTCTGGATTTAAGGAAGCATCCCCCTTCTCCGCGAGGAGTTCCCGGGCAAAGCGCAGGGAAGGGAAGAAGCGTAGCTCGAAAGGATAAGGAGAAAGGTTGAGAACAGAACGAATGAATGAGTGACCGCGCCTGTCAAAGCTGTACAGCCGGCAAGGCCAATAAAAGATGAGCAGTAAACTGAACGCTGTAACTAAAATTTAAAATAACGTTTTAATTATAACTCCCTCTTATGATTAGAAATTATATCAAAACAGCTTTTCGCAGCCTGTTGCGGCATAAGGCATTTTCTTTTATTAATATAGCCGGTTTGGCGGTAGGCATTTCCGCCTGTTTTCTTATTTTTTTATACGTAAGTTTTGAAACGAGCTACGATGATTTCCATGCAAAAGGGGATCGTATCTACCGGGTGGTGACAGATACAAAAACACCGAGCGAAACTATCAGCCAGGGGGCAACCACCACACCAATCGCTATTAACACCAAAAAAGATTTCCCGGAAGTGGAAGATGCTGTGCGCCTCGGTAGAGATGGATTTCTTGTGCGCAGGGGGGATGTAAAATTCCAGGAAGAAAGATCGGTTCTTGCAGATTCTACATTGTTTAATGTGTTTGATTTTCCATTGATATCTGGCGATAAAAATACCGCCTTGAGAGAACCCATGAGCGTTGTGCTATCGCAAACAGCCGCTAAGAAATATTTCGGTAACTCAAATCCAATGGGACAGCAGATACAGCTTACGGGCGCTGCGATCAATGCGAAGATCACCGCGGTGATGAAAGATATACCGAAGAATTCGCAAATAGTGGCAGATATGTTTGTATCCATGTCATCTACCAAGCAAATATATGGTCAACCAACTCAGGATAGTGAATGGACCAATCATAATTATTATACCTATCTTTTATTAAAACCGCACGCTGATTTCAAAGCCTTGCAGGCGAAGTTCCCGGCATTCATGGAATTTCATCATGGCAAAGAAGCGAAAGAATTGCAGATGCAGGATTTTTTGAGTCTTGAGCCATTGCGCGATGTATATCTTAAATCAAAACGTGAAGGATTTGTTACAGGCAATATCAATAACGTGTATATTTTTTCCATCGTTGCCGTATTTATATTACTAATTGCCTGTATCAACTTTATTAATCTTACTACGGCCCGCAGTGCAGAACGTGCAAAAGAAGTAGGCATTCGAAAAGTGGTTGGTGCGGCGAGGTTTCAGCTGGCAAGGCAATTTATTAGTGAAAGTGTAATTATATGTTTGATCGCATTTATAGTTTCCCTGATTGTTTGTGCCATGGTGCTGCCCTTATTTAATCAGCTCGCCGGTAAGGAAATCAGCGGCAGTATATTTAATAGTCCATTGGATATTCTCAACCTGTTCCTGCTTTGTGTTGGCATCGGCGTCTTAGCGGGTTTTTATCCATCAATTATATTATCTTCTTTCAAACCAGTAAGCGTCTTAAAGGGTCGTTTTTCAACAGGGACCGGGGGATTAATGCTAAGAAAAAGCCTGGTTGTTTTCCAATTTACTATATCTATTGTATTGATTGCTGCGACCATTATTGTTTACAGGCAATTAAATTATATGCGTAGCCAGGACCTGGGGTTCAGTAAAGAGCAGACTATTGTCATCAATACCAATTATGATAAAAATAAAGATGCATTCAAGCAATCCTTATCTTCAGTTCCTGGTGTACTGTCCACGAGTTATTCATCACATGTTCCCGGTGGCGGCTCTAACGGAGCCTACTCACAGGTTGAAAACAAGACAGGTGATATGCAGAAAACCAACCTGGATTTGTATTTTGTGGATTTTGATTATATCAATCAGTATAACTTAAAGTTGATCGCGGGAAGGGCTTTTTCAAAAGAATTTCCAACAGATAGTACGCAGGCCATGGTGATCAATGAGAGCGCTGCAAGGATGTTAGGCTATGGTTCGCCGCAGGAGGCAGTCGGAAGAAAATTTGATCAATGGGGAAGACAGGGTAAGATCATTGGCGTGCTTAAAGATTTTCATTATAAATCTCTACAGCAAAATATAACCCCCTTAGTCATGCGGATAGAGCCCTGGGGCTTTGGAGTCATTTCAATAAAAGTGGCTGGAAACAACCTGCCTGCAACGATAAAAGCGATAGGCAATAAATGGACCCAGTCCATTCCAAACCGGCCCTTCGAATATTATTTCCTGGATGAATTTTTTGACAGGCAGTATCGCGCTGAAAATAATTTCGGTAACCTGTTTTTAAATTTCGCCGTACTTGCGATTTTTATTTCCTGTCTTGGGTTGCTCGGACTTTCTTCTTACAGCACCCTGCAACGGACCAAGGAAATCGGTATACGAAAAGTATTGGGCGCCAGTGTGTCCGGCATCGTTAATCTTTTATCCGTTGATTTTATAAAACTGGTATTGATTGCATTGATCATCGCGGCGCCTGTTGCCTGGTTTGGAATGAATAAATGGCTGCAGGATTTTGCCTATCGTACGAATATAACCTGGTGGGTATTTGCTTTGACAGGCGGGGTGTCTGTACTGATTGCGTTTGCAACCATCAGCTTCCAGGCGATCAAGGCGGCGCTGGCCAATCCAGTGAAGTCACTTCGCACCGAATGAGAGTTTATATTGGATGCGGTAGACAATCGGAGTGAGAATAAAGAAATGAACTTGAAGAGGTAGTTATGAAGTCTGGATTTTTAACGAAGCATCGTCCTTCTCCGCGAGGAGTTCCCGGGTAAATCGAAGGGGGCATAGCTTGAGAGGATGAGGCGAAAGGTTGAGAAAAGAACGTGTTTGTGAGTAGAAAAACTAAACAAAAAAATATCAGAGACTTATAAACCTCTATTACGAAATGAAATTACAGTTTAAAGTCTCGTTGCTCGCAGCTAACAACTAGCAGCCCGCGGCTTTTATAACCGATCCTGCTTCAACCATTTGGACCGGGGGTATAATTAAAACTCGCCAGGATTCTTAACTTAAAAATTTCTTCAAAAGAAAGAAGGAGGATTTTATGATCAAAAACTATTTCAACATTGCGTGGCGGAACGTCATCCGCAATAAGGCTTTTTCAGCTATTAACATATCAGGGCTTGCATTGGGCATGACCTGCAGTCTTTTGATTATGCTTTGGGTACAGGATGAACGCCGGTTTGATGGTTTCCATAAAAATGAGAAACAATTATACC
>JAOQAL010000477.1 GCA_025963615.1 Chitinophagaceae bacterium
TTATCATGTAGTTCATATCCTATGCGGGTCCTTTCCAGCTCCTGGACCTGCATCACGGTTTCCGATATTTCCTGCTGCCGTTTAAGTTTCTCTTCATGCAGCTCGTTGCGCAAGGATTTTAATTCAGAAATATCATGCAGAGACCCGATCATTTTTACAGGGAGCCCATTTTCATAAACCACATACCCATGATCATGGATATGTTTATATCCGCCATCTGAACATTTAATACGGTATTCATCTTCCCAGGATTGCAATCCCTTTTCAGTTGTGTCTTTCACTTTATCGCCAACACGATTCCGGTCTTCCGGGTGAATCCGGCGAAGCCACCAGGCCAGGCCTTTTGACTCACTCAACGAATATCCTATCATATTCATCAGGGTGTCATTCCGGAATATATGTCCCGATTTCATATCCCATTCCCAGATAGCATCGGTGGTGGCCCTGCTTAACAATAAAATATGTTCATTGGCCTCTTTAAGCTGCCTTTCGAGAGGGTAGTCATCATTTATCACTGCGTGGCCACCAATTATTTTTTTCCCGCTGGCTGCCTGTACCGGGAAAAGGGAAATAGAGAATGTGATGTCCGTGCCATCCGCCAGTTCCACTTTTTGACTGGTTTGAATTTTTTTTCCGTTTCTTAATACCTCGGTATGCTTGCTGTAGAATGCCGCAATAACGTTTTCGGATAATAGCCCCGTAACATGACCGGGTAAATGCTTTTCCGTTAAGTGGAAATATTTCAAAAAAGCATCGTTGGCAAAAACCAGGTTTTCCTCTTCATCAATCACCCAGGTCATATCAGGAATCTGGTTCAGTAACGAGTTAGCTAAACTAACAGGCAGGGCCGTTTGATTTGGCAACTCCTGTTTTTTCGCATTGTTTTTTATTTCCTTTCCTACACAAAAAAATAATTGTTTTTGAAGGGTCGCATCTTCCATGGGGTGAATCAGCAAATTGATAAAATGATCATGCCCGTTTTTTACAGTTAAATCAGCAACCTGGCGGGTACTGGTTTTGGCTGATTGCAGTATAGTCAATTTGAAATCATCTGCCCCGTCCGGCGATACATGGTCGAAGAGATTTACAATACTTTTTAGCCCGTTGGGGCTATCCAATACCTTGCGCATTTCGGCATTGACATAATATAAAGTACCATTTTTATCAATCACTGATAATAATAAATCGCCGGTATTATCATGCTGGCTGATAATGGTTCGTATTTCGTTCCACATACTCGTCATAAATGAAAATTATTTTGATGAAATACAATCGGTGAAATTCATATTCTTTATAATTCCGGATACCAGGCTGAAATCATTTGATTTGTCGAGGAAATGAGTTACCCCCAGGCCTATACAAATACGGCGATAGTATTCGTTCGCATGATTGGATAGCATAATAACCCGGCAGGAATATTCTGAGAGCTTGATTTTTTTTAAAAGCTCCACACCGTTTTTTCCCGGCAAATTGATATCCAGTAAAACAATATCAGGCATACAGGATTCGAGTTTTAACAACGCCTCATTATAATTATTCGCAATTTCGATAGACCGGATGCTGACTTCTTTGAGAAGCGCAGCCATACGTTCAATAAAAAGTGAATTGTCATCTACAATGAGTACGGAAGGGGTTGGGTTTTTCATGAAATATGTTGTATTGCAAAGAAATAAAGATGCACTGCCATATTTAATAGTACGGAGTACCAATCAACCATCAACATTGTGCAACAAAATTTGTAGCTAAAATTCTATAGGCCCTTAGTAGTTCATTTTCAATCAATTATATGGGAAATAGGGGTCCCGGTCCGATGCGTGCTTTCACTGTTCGGGGTCGGAATATTCCCGGGTTTTCCCCGGAATCGTCGGGTAATTTGCCATACTTAATGAAAACGGAACAGACTATGATCCTGCTAAAAATAGTTGAACAGACTATAGGACTTATCTGATACGTGTTTCCGCGGAGGGCTCCGGGCAAAGAGAAGGAACGCAGCTTATATTGAGTCGAAGCGGGTGGTAAATGGGTTTATCTTTTTTACCTGAAATCAGTAGGAAGAGCCAGCCTTGCTTATATCAGATTTCTTTCCAGGGCAAACCGGGTGAGTTCGGCGTTGGATTTCATTTTCATTTTTTCCATAATCCTGGATCGGTAGGTGCTCACGGTCGTGGGACTTAGACCGAGCTGCTTGGCTATTTCCGATATGGGTTTTCCTGAAGCCAGCATTTTTAAAACATCAAACTCCCGGTCAGACAACAGCTTGAGCGGTTCCAGCACACTTACTTCATTTAGAGAATCTGCCAATTGTTCCGCTATAGCAGGAGTAATAAATTTTCGACCTTGCAAAACAACGGTGATAGCATTGATTAAGTTATCATGAATCGAAACTTTTGCCAGGAATCCGGAGGCTCCTGCTTTGATAACCCGGATGGCATACTGATCTTCCGCGGCCATGCTCATTACCAAAACCGGAAGCGCGGGATGAGTCTTTTTTATCTGCTTTAAGGCATCAAAATAATTGGTGCCAGGCATATTCAGGTCAGAAATAACAACATCCCAGGGCTCGGCCAGGATCCGTGATAAAAGGTTATCGCTATCAGAGGCCTCGCCGATTATCACATCAGGATACTCGGTCCGAAGGATCTCAATAATCCCCTTTCGCATAATGGCATGATCATCTGCTATAAGAATGCGAATCATATTAATTCATCTTTTAGATTAAACAGTCAGCGGCTTATACAAGCCGGAAATAGTTGTTCATACTGATTCCTGATTTTTAATTTTCCGTGCTGAATGAGAAGCTTTTATCAAGGAATTATGTTTCACTAAGTTACCACATTATGAATTATAATCAGACTATTAAAAAGAGATTTTTGTAGGGGTATTTGCCTATCTGTTTTAAGATGATCCCCGGGCTTAATTAGGTTATGAGTTAGCCCTGTGTAATTATAACTCTACACGAGGGGTAGAAAAAATTTACACCATAATGGTATCAACTACTATTTTTCACGGTATTTGGTTGCCGTTACTTTGTGTTAACAACTAGAGAAATACAGGTCCTGAGTCCATATCAATGAAAACCATTTTTAAAAAATTAGTAGCTAACCGATCCGTGATCCACCATCTTTTAAATCCACCTGAATTAATCCGTATCCTTTTGAAAAATTTCAGCACTATGAAAAGCCCTTATACCCCGTTTTAAAAATCCAAAAACCTTCCGCATCCTGGAAAAAAAATATTAAAAAATTGAATTGTATGCAAAATCATGAACTGCTTTCCACCCCCGACCAGCAAATCTATCTTCACCAGTTGCTTGGAAACATACTGCCTGGCTTTCAGCAGGTAGCGCAAAAACATAAAAGTTTTTTTGTAAATGAAGTTCCGGAAGATATTTTGATCAGTGCCGATAAAAACGTTGTCGCATCGGTGCTTGGAAACCTGCTAAAGATTGTAAGCCGCAATGCAGACAATAGCTGTATCAGGGTATCCGCAAAAGCGTATAACAATGTCGTTTTGATGCATGTTAAAGACAATAATACCTCTAATAATTATGCACTCAATTCCAGTCTTTCACAAGTACAGCCGCTGGTTGGGAAAATAGGAGGGTTCATTGATATCAATACGCAGCGACAGAAGGCAACCACGATCGCTTTCAGTTTTTCGAATCTGCCCAGGCAGGTAGCGTAGGAAAAAGCTTCGAGCTGTGAGTGTCGAGCTTCGAGCTATGAGTGTCGAGCTTCGAGCTGTGAGCTTCGAGCTATGGGCTGCAAGATCTATAAATCTGCAACTTTCAGCTTGCAGCTTTCTTCAGTCTCGCCGCTCAAAGCTCGTCGCTTGCAGCTCTCTCTCCCTCCCTACTTCCTTTCTTTTATAACCAGCGCCCATTTTTCAAGCATGTTTACCAGTTCTCCCAACTCTACTGGCTTGCTGATATAATCATCCATCCCGGCTTGCATACATGCCTGCCGGTCGCCATGCATCACATTGGCGGTCATGGCAATGATCACGGGCTGTTTGTCCAGGCAAAGCCTTATCATTCTCGTGGCTTCCAGGCCATCCATTTCCGGCATTTGCACATCCATCAGGATTAAATCATAGGTTTCATGTCCTACCATTTCTAAAACAATTTTTCCATTTTCGGCTATATCAGGCCGGTAACCCATTTTACTCAATATTTTTATAGTCCACTTTTGATTCACCGGATTGTCTTCGGCGATCAGGACGCGCAAGGGATATTTAATGGAAAAATTTTCCGACAATTTCCTGGTGGCAGCCTGTTCCGCTTCGCTGCCTTTATTACTATGCCGCAACTGGCTTAGCATATTATCAAATAAAAGATGTTGCCTGACCGGTTTGTTCAAGACAGCGCCAAATATTTCTTCCTGGGGTTTGTAGCGTTCATCGTTTACCGGGTTTAACAGCAGGACCGGGATTTTCGGATATTGGTTCCTGATAGTTTGCGCCAGTTGAATCCCATTCATTTCCGGGATATTGGTTTCTGTAATGACAAGACCGAAAGATACCTGTGATAATATTTCAAGGGCCTGTTTGCCCGTCGTGGCAATAACCGGCAATAGTTTCCATTGTTCCAGTTGGTTCTTAAGGATATTGCCTGCGGATAAATTAGAGACTACAATCAGTATCTGCTGGCCTTCAAAGCCGGCCATCGTGTAATTAACAGATTTGAATGCTGCCTGGATGCTGGCCACCGTGGGTATGCTGAACTGGAAAGTTGTTCCACCCTGTTCACGGTTCAGGGCCTTTATTTGTCCGCCCATTTGTTCAACAAGTTTCTTGCATATAACTAACCCAAACCCCTTGCCGGTCGGTTTATTTTTTGTGGAATAATCCCGTGAAAGAATACCCGTAAAGAGTTGCGGGGCAATTTGAGCCGGAATACCAATACCGCTGTCACGGATTTCAAAACTGATGACCGGGACATTTTTCCCCTCATCTTTTAATAAATGAATTCCCAGGAAAACCTCTCCCTTTTGGGTAAACTTCACGGCGTTTTCCACCAGGTTGATTAATACCTGTTGCAAGCGTTTACTGTCGCTTATTATTTGTGAAGGCACATCATGATCTATTTCATATAAAAGTTCGATGCCGGCTTCGGCTGCTTTGGCTGCAAACATATCCAGTACCTCTTCGATACAGTTTCTCAGGTCAACATTTTTTTGCTCGGGAATTCCGGATAACGAATCGATTTTTGAAAGATCAAGCATGTCATTGATCAGGATCTCATTCACCTTGTTTAATAAGATTTTGCCGGAGCTGATAATGGTATCTGTATACTCTCTCTGTTCAGCCGTAAGATTTGTTTCTTCCAGCAGGGTAGCCATCCCTAGAACCCCGTTCATTGGCGTACGAATTTCATGACTCAGGGATGACAGTAATTTAGATTTTGCCTGGCCGCTCTGCTCGGCTTCCTGCCGGGCGTTATTTTCATTTGTAGCTGTAGATTCCAGCTGCGCCTTCAGTGTTTCTACCTGCTGTGCCAAGGCTATAATCCTGTTTTTGCGACTGTTAAGACTTGAGCGAAAAAACCCTAAGGCAATAAAAATCATCGATAGGATGATGCCCACCAAAAACATTTTATTGGATTCGGAAAGGATATATAAAAAAATGTAGTTCATTAAAACATCAAGGTCAAAAATTTCCATAAGGCTGGTATTAATTTTTAGCGAATGTTATGCGTTTTCTGTACTGATGGCTTCTGCTTTAGCTAATTTATTAAGCGTATTGATTTCTTTGAGATAAGGGTTCCACTGAAAAAGCAATTTGTCAATGGGCTGCCACAGCATCACCCAGCTGAATATATCAAGGCCCCCCACAATAGCCGAGTGAATGCCACCTTCTTCTTTTACAAACAGGGGTACTGCCACATGCAATAACATGACCACGGCCAAACTCAGAATGAGAAGGACGTAGTTGCGGCGCTTAAACCTTTCAAATGCCGCTTGCCTGGAAAGTTTTTTTGCTTCAAAATGACGTCTAAGAGCATATATCAGTGGTTCAGTGTATTGTTTGTCGACCTGGTTTTTACAGGTTACTTTATATTCAAAGAGAGTATATCTCCTGGCTGATAAGGTTGCCGCCATGATGTATTGCTCAAATTCATAACTAAGCTGTCGCTTATAAATAGGAGCGGGATCATTCGCGTTAAAATGTTCAGCAAGGGTCTGCGTACTCACCGTGAGAAAAATATTGATTTTCTCCTGCAAAGTATTACTCATAAGATTGGATCGAAATTGGTTTTACCAAATCCCATAAAGATTAAATCATTTGAGCTTAGAATTTGTAGATGGAAGTACTATTGCCTTGTAGATTTTCTACGTAAGGGTAAAGACTTACGGTCGGTAGAGTTTCCTCTATACAGGTTCAGACTGTCTACTACAAAACCCAAAATTTAAAAGGAGTTTCTTTATATAAGAATTCAATATCCTCCAAAAATACACCGAATGAAAAAGGAATTTAGCACCGAAGAAGAACGGCATTCAGCCTTATACCGGCTGGAAGTGAAGGAAAGATCCGATAAATTAATGAATTACTTTTTGATCTGTTTTTTTTGCGGTGGACTTTTACTGGCTTTTTATTATGACACCTGGCTTATTGCTGTTGGGGTAGGCGGCGCCTCTCTGCTTGCATACTATTCTGCAAAGTGGGCCCTGCCCCGATCCAATTTATATCAATATGTTTTAGGCGTAGTGCTGGCCACTTTCATGGCCCAGTACCTTTACCAGATGCAGGGAATGTTTGTTATGCATTTCATCGCTTTTATCGGAAGCGCGATGCTCATTACTTATCAAAACTGGAAACTGCAAATTCCAATGCTGATGATGGTGGTTATACACCATGTAGTTTTAGGGTATCTGCAGCACCTGGGGATTAAGGGCATCTATTTCACGCAACTGGATTCATTCCAGTTTTCCACATTTATTATTCATATTACTCTTGCTGCTGTGATATTTTTCATTTGCGGACTTTGGTCATATCAATTGAAGAAATACAGTGAAATCCAAATCATTCACTCCATGGAGATGGGCCGGTTGCAGCAGGAAGGGCAAATTCACCAGGACAGGCTTCACAATGAACAGGCGCTGAAGCAAGCTTACCTCATTGCTGAAAAAGCCCGGCAACAGGCAGATGATGCCAATAAAGCAAAAAGCGCATTTCTGGCAACCATGAGCCATGAGATCCGGACACCCATGAATGGGGTCATTGGAATGGCTTCTCTTTTATGCGAAACAACATTGACAGACGAACAACGGGAATATGCAAGAACGATAAGTTCCTGCGGAGAGTCCTTACTAACAGTAATCAATGATATCCTGGATTTCTCCAAAATAGAATCGGGCAATATGGAAATTGAATCCCATGATTTCGATTTGCGTACCTGCATAGAAGATGTACTGGATGTATTTTCAGGAAAAGCGGGTCACTCAGGATTAGATCTTGTCTATGAGATAGATTATGACGTTCCTGCACAGATCATAAGCGATAGTGTAAGGCTGCGGCAGATATTAATGAACCTGGTAAGTAATGCAATCAAGTTTACCGAGCGCGGAGAAATATTTGTGGGCGTTCATTTATTGAGTGAAAAAGAAAATGGCGAAATCGAATTACATTTTGAAGTGCGTGATACGGGCATCGGTATTCCGGCTGATAAAATGGAGCGTTTGTTCAAAGCCTTCTCACAGGTAGATTCATCCACCACCCGCAAATATGGTGGTACCGGTTTGGGACTCATCATTTGTGAAAAATTAGTGCGGCTGATGGGCGGATATATCGATGTTGAAAGCATGTCCGGAAAAGGAACGACGTTTAATTTTACGATTCTATCAGTAGCAAGCTCCCAAACACTCCGTGCCCATGTAACCAATCAGTTGGCAGGTATGGAGGGTAAGCGGATACTGGTAGTAGATGATAATTTAACCAATCGTTCCATCCTCAGGAATCAACTGGAGAAATGG
>JAOQAL010000478.1 GCA_025963615.1 Chitinophagaceae bacterium
TCATCGAGTAATGCGCAAGTTTAACTGCAGCAGGTTTGCTAAATCTGCCAAACATGTCCTTCCATTTAAACCAATGCATTTTTGTAACCAGGGTCAGCGTAACGATAAAAACAACGGATTGATACGTAACAGCAGAAATCAAGGCACCGTAAATGCCAAAACTGGTGGCCAGAATAACTGAAAAAATCAAACCCACAATACTCGAAAGAATGTTAATCGTGACATATTTCTTAAACTCCCGAAAACCGTTTATGGTAGCAACTAAAAAAGCATTTAATGCATATAATATAACGGTAAATCCGAAAATCACAAATACTCCCCGGTACTGGATATCCTTCAAAATCAGTTTCGAAAAATACCCCGAACCAATAATCAGTACACAACCGGAGATCACGGAGAGGATTACAGTAATTCTGAAACCTGTTCTTAAAAAGGCCATATACCGTTTTCTTGAATTCTTGTGCTGGGAAGTATACCGGGTAATGCCGCTATTTATCCCTCCGGCAGAAAGAGTTAAAAAGATAGAAGAAAAATTATTAAGCTGCCCTAATAATGCCACGCCGGGTGGCCCAATAATTACAGCTACCACCTTTACGCTCACAAAACCAGTTAGCATCCTGATGAGAGTGGCTACGGCATTCAGTGACGATATTTTAACAATATCCGCTTTAAATATTTTCCCTAGAAAAGTTTTCATACCTGCTAATTAATGCCAGGCAATCACAGATCGTGAACGCCCTATTTATTTATTATTTCTTTAGTTATATGAGCAATAAATTTCGAGTAAATTTCTGCACCTTGCGCGCTTAGATGGCTGGGGTCTGAAAAGTTTTCAGGATGGCTAAAAAAATAATTATCCTGGCTAAAATCCAAAAGTTGAACATTCTGGGCCTGGCAAATTTTTCTGGCAATAGTAATTGATTTAGAAATTTCCTTCCTTTTTTCAAATAACGGTGATATACACACAATTACAGTGGAACCGGCGTTTTTTGCTTCTTTTAAAAATGACTTAAATATATCTATTTTCACCATATCGGGTCCCTTTTGACTAGTTATCTTAGTTTTTTCTTCCATTGACTTGTTCCATGTTTTATTCAATGGAATATAGCCTTGAACTCCCTCACTTTGTATTTTAATGGAATTGGATATGATCTTCAGGGGCAGAGAATTAAATCGGTAAAAGCCCGAAAGAACTTTGTATTTCTCAAACTTCCCCCTCAAATTTATTACCGGCTGTATTTCTTTGTGGGTATAATAATAGGGCAACAGTATTGAAAGTTCGTCATAGCCCCGGTCTAATTCAAATTCATCCGGGTGCAGGTCCAATATAATTACCTTTGGCGCTTTGCGGGCAAGAACGCATTTTAAAACACCAAAATGATATAATATCGTCTGGCCATCTATGCCGGCATTGAACGTTGAAATCTGTAAGCTATCTTTAAACACCGATGGATCATAATTATGATTTGCTTTCGATGACCCAAAAATTATCAAATCTTCTTCAGCATTATTAATGGCATATGTAACATTGGCATTCTGGCCTGCTTTCAATTTAAGAAAAAAATATTCCAGTAATTTCCCTGTCCCAAAATCTATTACAATCAATAGTGAGAATAACGCAAACAGTTTTATAATAAAAATCTGGTACTTTGACTTCATGATCGATCGAATTAAAACTGAAAATAAATGAATTGCCCTCCATCAAGTACGCCGAATAATAGTATTATTGCCACCAAAGCGATGTAAGAAATATATCTGACATAGATTTTCCTATTGGTTAGCACCGGAAATTTGCCGTCAAAAAATTCCTTTTTATATTCATACAACCATAACAATGTTAGTCCGAATACGCCATATATGAATATGGATTTATTCCCCGGTGTCACAAATATTTTTCCAGGAGTAGTAAATATTTTTTCTACAATTGTAAATGCATCCGAGACATTATTGGCCCTGAAAAAAATCCAGGCAAAAGCACACAACAAAAAGGTGGTAATTACCCGGATTACATTCATAAGCCAGGGAACCCTGTCAAGTCTTATTGTATGGTTTACTGATTCCCTCCATTTTTGGGTCATTGCTGCGAATATCAGATAAAATCCATTTAAAGCGCCCCAAATTACAAATGTCCAGTTTGCACCATGCCAAAATCCGCTGACCAGAAAAACAAAAAATAAGTTAAAATACCATCTTGGTATACTGACCCGGCTTCCCCCGAGTGATATATATAAATAATCCCGGAACCAGGTGGATAATGAAATATGCCAGCGTGACCAGAATTCAGATATTGATTTTGAAAAATAAGGCCGTCTGAAATTGGTCATTAAATTAAATCCCATTGTTTTGGCACTGCCGATCGCTATCAGGGAATAACCAGCAAAATCGCAATAGATCTGAAACGAAAAAAATAGGGTAGCCAAAATCAAGGTAGGCCCGTTATGCTGATCCACATTATTATAAACCGAATTTACATAAAGCGCCAGTCGGTCAGCCACTACCAGCTTCATAAAAAACCCCCATAGCATGGTCTTTAATCCGCTTGAAATATTAGTCAGATCAAATTCGTGTTTTTCATGAAACTGGTGAAGCATATTTTGAGGTCTTTCAATAGGACCTGCTACCAGCTGCGGATAAAACATTACATACAGCGCATAAATCCCAAAATGCCTTTCCGGCTTCTGGTTCCCCCTGTATACTTCTATCGTATAACTCATTGCCTGAAAAGTATGAAATGAAAGACCGATCGGCAACAGGATATTCAGGTAAGGCAGATCATGAATTTGAATGTTTAAATTATGCAAGAGGTCATTTATATTACTGATAAAAAAGTTATAATATTTAAATATGGCCAATACTCCTACATTCGCGATGATACTTAGCGCCAAATAGGCCTTCTTTTTTTTCCCTTCCGCATTCCCGATCATTATACCGGCGATATAATCAATGATAATTGTAAAAAATAAAATCAGAATGTAAACAGGAATAAATGCCATGTAAAACACACAGCTTGCTATCAGCAAATGCAGCCATCTCCATTTATGAGGAATCAAGAAATACAAAAAAGTAACAACAGGAAAAAAAATCAGGAATTGAAACGAATTAAACAGCATAATCGATCATTTTTCTTTTAACATAATTGAAAAAGACATGATAGATTAATATCTATTAATTATTTCAATTACATAGGAAACTTCATCCTCAGTTAAAACCGGGCTTATTGGCAAGCTCAGCACTTCATTATGAATTTTTTCAGTAATTGGAAAACGCTGTACATTCCATTCTTTGTAAGCCGTTTGTTTGTGAGGTGGTATCGGGTAATGAACTAGCGTTTGTATTTTATTGTCGGCTAAATATTGCTGTAACTGATCCCGGTTTTCCGTTCTTATCACGAACAAGTGCCATACATGTCCCTCAGGACTTACAATATGCGGCAATACGATCTTTGGGTTTTTAATTTTCGCATGGTATCTGTTAGCTACCTCTCTTCTTCGCTGATTATCGTCATTAAGCTGTCCCAATTTGACATCCAGAATAGCTGCCTGAATTTCGTCCAGGCGACTGTTTTGACCCAGGTATTCATTCACATATTTTACTTTCGATCCGTAATTGGCTACTGTTCTGACGACCTCCGCTAACTCAGGGTCATTGGTGGTCACTGCACCGCCATCGCCCAGGGCGCCCAGGTTTTTTCCGGGATAAAAGCTGGTACCGGCAGCATCCCCGAGACTTCCGGTTTTCTTTCCCTTATAAACTGCTCCTTGCGCCTGTGCATTATCTTCAATTAATTTGAGGCCATATTGGTCGCAAATTTCCTTGACCTTATCATTATATGCACACTGTCCGTATAAGTGAACAATCATCACCGCTTTCGTTCTGGGAGTGATTGCTTTTTCAATCAATGAAGTATCGAGGTTATAGGTATTTAGCGCTGGCTCTACCAGCACTGGCTTCAAATTAGTAGCGGTAATTGCAAGAATTGAGGCAATATACGTATTGGCTGGCACAATGATTTCATCGCCATCTTTCATAAGCCCCTGAATCTTATACGCCTTTAAAATTAGTATCAGTGCATCGAGACCGTTGGCCACTCCAACGCAATGGTCGGCCTGGCAAAAAGAGGCAAAGTTCTTTTCAAACTGTTTTACCTCATTTCCTAATAGATACCAGCCTGAATCAAGAACCCGCCCGATTGCTTTTTTAAATTCATCACTATGCTGTTGATTAATTTTTTGCAGATCTAAGAACTTGATCATCTTTTTAGAATAATTAATTATTACGGATTATCATTTTATTTAAACCGCCAAGGGTCATTTCACTAACCATGAGATTTGCAAGATAAAATATACTTTTTGCATTTTCAACATGCCACAACTTACTTTTCTCATTAAAGATTCCGCCTAGCAGAGGTCCCATAACATACAGACCCTCAGCGGCTTGAAATCTTTCATTGACCTTGAACCCTCTGCCTGTACAATTCGTTTCACACAATTTTTTGCCTATGAGACCTGAAATTAATTCAGATGATATATAACTATTTAAGGTTTCAAAGCCGCCGCAATTAATAATTAAAGGAAATGATAACGGAAAAGTAATTCCGTCATTACTATTATAACCCTGATATTCAACCTGTCCTGCTTTTCCGGTACCCGGCCTATTTTTGAGACGGAGGAAGGACCCCTTTAGCATTTCGAGTTTGCCTGATCTTTCCAATTC
>JAOQAL010000502.1 GCA_025963615.1 Chitinophagaceae bacterium
GGATGATTTTTATGAAGGTGTATATGCTGCCTGTGAAAAATATGGCGTTGACCTGGTAGGTGGCGATACCACTACGTCACAGAAAGGATTCATCATTTCTGTGACGGCTATCGGTGAGGTAAGTCCCGATAAATTTGTAAAGCGCAGCACAGCCAAAAAAGGTGATTTATTATGTGTTAGCGGAAGCCTCGGCGCGGCCTATATTGGCTTATTGTTTTTGGAACGTGAAAAAAAGATCTATCTCGAAAGCCCTGGTGTACAACCGGACCTTGAAGGTGAATCGTATGTGGTAGGGAGACTTTTAAAACCCGAAGCCCGGAAGGACATTATTGATTTTTTTGAGCAGCAACAAATTCTTCCTACAGCAATGATTGATATAAGCGACGGCTTGAGTTCAGAAATTCTCCACATCTGTAAACAAAGCGATCTGGGTTGTGTATTGTATGAAGAAAAATTGCCCATCGCGGATGAAATGCGTAAAGCCGCTTATAAATTTGAAATTGACCCGACAGCTTGTGCCTTGAGCGGCGGGGAAGATTATGAGCTTTTATTTACGCTTTCACAAAATGATTATGACAAAATAACGTTTAATGAAAACATCAGTGTAATTGGATATATGGCGGAAGCTGAACAGGGTGCTAACATCTTTACCAAAGGCGGGGGGAAACATCCCATAACGGCACAGGGTTGGAATCATTTAAAATAAGGACTTAACGTGCGTTTTGGCCGTTCTAAATTGCAAACTGCCGGTAGTTACCAGGTGTCAACAAAAACAATGAAAAGTTATTTTGCACTAATTATTATAATAGGGATCATGACGGGTTGCAACATCAGCAAATCTGCTTTCCGTTCCAATCATAAATATTCATCGCGGGAAGTTGAATATGATTACCAGGTATTTGAAAATATGCTGAAAGAATCGCATCCCGGTCTTTACTGGTATACAGGCAAAGACAGCATGGAATATTATTTCCGTGAAGGTGCTGACCAGCTAAAAGACTCGATGACGGAACCGCAATTCAGAAAAGTATTAAGCTATGTAGTTTCCAAAATTGATTGCGGCCATACGTCGGTAAAAGCGTCTAATCATTATTTGAGGCATATCGATAGCAGCCGCTTTAAAATATTTCCATTAAGTATGAAATTCTGGGATGATAGTGCCGCGGTAGCTGCAAACCTCAACCGGAAAGATTCTGTCTTAAGGAGGGGCGTGGTGGTTACTGCTATCAATAATAAAAGTATCAGGGAAATTCTCGATACCATTTTTCAATATCTTCCAGCTGATGGTTATAACCGGACCCATAAACTGCAAACACTCAGTAATCGGGGGTCCTTCGGTAATAGTTACACCAGTATATTCGGGCAACGGGATAAATATTCTGTTACGTATTTAGATAGTAGCGGCGAAACAAAGTCGGTTTTTGTTCCTTATTATAATCCGCTGGCCGATTCCTTAAACCGTTTTCCTCCCAGGCGGATGATGAAACCGTCCCGGCGGGAAAGAAAGCAGAGCGAAAGATTATCAGCACGCCAGTTGCAGATTGATAAAGAAAACAAGTCGGCGGTAATGGATGTTAACACATTCAGCAAGGGGTACCGGCTGAAAAGATTTTTTAAAAAATCTTTTCAGCAGTTGCACGAGAATCAAATTAATTACCTGGTAATTGATCTTCGTGGGAATGGTGGCGGCAACGTGATGAATTCAACCATGCTTTCAAAATTCCTGATTGACAAACCGTTTAAACTGGCGGATTCATTATATACTATCAGCAGGCGAAGCTCTTATGGAAGGCATATGCAGAATTATTTTTTCAATCATGCCTTTATGTTATTTACAACAAAGAAAAAGTCTGACGGGTTTTATCATTTCGGTTATTTTGAACGGCATTATTTCAAACCGAGGAAAAAGAATCATTTTGACGGCAAAACATACATCCTGATCGGGGGCAACTCTTTTTCAGCGACCACATTATTCACCGAGTCCGTTATTAAGGAAGACAATGTATTTGTAGTGGGTGAAGAAACCGGGGGTGGGGCCTATGGAAATACAGCCTGGCTAATACCCGATGTAGTATTACCTGAAACAAGAGTGCGTTTCCGGCTACCCTTGTTCCGGCTGGTCATTGATAAGAATAATCCAAAAAATGGAAGAGGGGTGCAGCCCGAAATTGAAGTCAAGCCAACCGCGGAAGCGATTAAAAATGGTGCCGATTTTAAAATGGACAAAGTGAAGGAGTTGATTAAAGAGGATAAAAGCGGCACTAAAAACCGTTAACATGTTTGATGTCAGATGTACGAGGCACGCCAGTCTGAAAATTGAAGGTGCTTTTTGTATCAGCCTGCCGTACATCTAGCATCCAGTATCCAACATCTAGCATCCAATCTCCTTCCTCCTCAGCACCACATCACAAAAGAATTGCCGGTGCAGGCATAAGAAAAGCAACTCATAGTTTTCTTTCAGCATAAATTCATGCACCGCTTTCGGAACACCATAAGGGATAAATGCAAAACAGTCAAATAAAGTATAATCATTAAACTGGATAATGCCATTGTCTTTTATTTTTTGACTCACCTGTTCAATATCCTTTACCACCTCTTCATAAGAATGTCCGGCATCAAGGTACAGGTAATCAATAGATTTATCCGGCAATTTCGCAAGCATTTCCCAGGATAATCCGGGATAAATTACAACCTGCCCTTTGTCAATTTCTTGATGAAATTTATTTTGATAATATTCAAGATGGGTCATCTTACTGTCCTTGAGTACTGTCTGTTTCCACGGTTCCGTATCACCGGTAATAGCAAAACTATCAATGACGATAAATTTTTCAGGCTGCAGCTGTTCCAGTAGCAAGGCCGAAAAATTGCCATAGGCTACCCCTACTTCGGCTATCACTCCTCCTTTTGGAAGCCATTGTAAAACATCTTCCCTCGAATTGCAGACCCTGCTGTTTTCAAAAAGGTTGGCCGGCAAGGGTGGCGGTATCATTTTTTCTACTTCCTCCAGCTTTGTTTTAATAATGGTATAGCCCATTTTAGACAATAGCTGCTTAACGGCGCGTTTAATCATGTTGGATTATTGTTTTGCTGACGTTTTTGTGAGATGGGGGCTTTGATAATCAGAGAATAGAAAACCCGTCACGGTCCCTCCAGAATGGAAATTTTTCCCTTACGTTTTGTAAATGAGCTTTATGAAGGGTAATCGTAAAAACATCTTCGTCATTTTTTTTATGATATAAAATTTCGCCGAGCGGATCTATCACCATGCTTTCGCCGCTATAATGAATATTGTTGCCGTCATCGCCTGTGCGATTTGCCCCGGCAACATAGCATTGATTTTCGATAGCCCTTGCCTGTAATAATGTCTTCCAGGCAATGATTCTTTTTTCCGGCCAATTGGCGACATAAACCAATACATCGTATTCAGCCCCGGTTTCCGACCCACTCTCTCCGCGGAGAAGGGGAGTTTGCCTGCTCCAAACAGGAAAGCGAAGGTCATAGCAAACTAATAAATTAATTTTCCATCCATTAACAGCAGCGATGAGTCTTTTGGTTCCCGCCTCATAATTTTTATCCTCTCCCGCAAAGGCGAAGCGGTGACGTTTATCATAATAACCATATTGGCCATTCGGCAGCATCCAGATGAGCCGGTTGTAGTACCGGTTCGCTACACCATCCCCAACCTGCACGGTCTCCTTAATAATTACACTACCTGTTAGAATAACTTTTTTCTTTGCCGCTATCCGTTTCATCCATTGCGCCGTTTCTCCCTCCATTGTTTCCGCAAGTTCATCCGGCTGCATTACAAAGCCTGTTGAAAACATTTCTGGAAGTATAACAATCTCGGTCTTCTCTTTGATGCTGTTAATCTTTTCTTCAAACATTTTTAAGTTAGCGGCCTTATCCTGCCAGTGAAGCCTGGATTGGATTATGGTGATGGTGAGTGTGGACATGCTATAAAGGTAAATCTTGTTTTTTCATTATAGCCCTGGTATAAAGTAAAAATTTAAAAGTTAAAACTTTGAATTTTAGTATTTAGTAACTTTAGTTAAATGAACTACCTCCCTGAGTCCATGACCTCACGTTGTTAAAAACCAATAATTAAAGGAACCAAAAAACTTTTAGTTTATGAATAAAGAAATAATTGAAAAAGCATTAATGGATGCCTTGTATTTACTGAATTCAGAATTGGAAACTGTTAGCATGGATGATCTCAAAGAAGAATACATGCATGTTATTTCGCAAATTGAGGAAGCATTATCCGAAATAGAAAACCCCGTGGATCGCAGTTTATAAAACTTATTTGGCAGCAACTGGCACTACATCAGGTTGAGTAAACCAAGGCAAGTAGTCTTCGACGACTTAGCCTTTCTTTCCTCTTTTTCACGACCGGTCCCGGGCTAATATAGCCTTGGGTGACGGCACGCAGGCTGGTTTTGATCTCTTAGCCTCTTATTCGTCTTTCCCTTTTCTCCGCATATTCGGTCGCCGCTTCCCTTACCCAGGCACCTTCTTCCCATGCTTTTTTCCTGGCTTCCAGTCTTTCTTTATTGCAGGGCCCGTTGCCATTTACCACATTCCAGAATTCCTCCCAGTTGATTTCACCAAAATCAAAATGTTTTCTTTCTTCATTCCATCTCAGATCCTTATCCGGAATGGTCATGCCCAATACTTGTACCTGTTCAGCAATCATGTCAACAAATTTTTGCCGCAGGTCATCATTACTCAGCCGTTTAATTTTCCATTGCGTGCTTTGTCCGCTATGTGTTGATTCACTGTCATGCGGACCAAACATCATTAGTGAAGGCCAGTACCAGCGGTTGATGGCATCCTGGCACATTTCCTTTTGTTCTTTAGTGCCGTTGGATAATATCAGTAATATTTCAAAGCCCTGCCGCTGGTGAAAACTTTCTTCTTTACAAATGCGTACCATCGCTCTGGCATATGGTCCGTAGGACGCACGGCATAGCATCACCTGATTTAAGATCGCAGCGCCATCTACCAGCCACCCGATAGCGCCAATATCAGCCCAGGTTAAGGTGGGATAATTAAAGATGGAAGAATATTTCGCTTTGCCGCTGTGGAGGTCATTGATTGTTTCCTCCCTTGCAGTACCCAGTGTTTCAGCAGCGCAATATAAATACAGGCCATGTCCCGCTTCATCCTGCACTTTGGCAAGTAAGATCGCTTTTCGTTTTAACGTAGGGGCCCTGGTTATCCAGTTTCCTTCCGGCAGCATGCCTACAATTTCACTATGCGCATGCTGGCTGATCTGCCGCACCAATGTTTTACGATACGCATCAGGCATCCAGTCCTTAGGTTCTATTTTAACCTCATGATCAATTTTTTGTTGAAATATTTTTTCAGCTTCCTGCACAGTAAGCATTTTAAATTTCTTTTGTAAAGATAAGCAAAGGCAAATTCAGCCTCATTGAGTTTGACTATATTCCTCGTCCGTTACCGGGTCCAGCCAATTGACTTCTTTTCCATCTAACAATAATTGTGTGGCAATATGTGTAAATAAACTGTCAGCTGTAGCACCATGCCAATGTTCTTCGTTGGCTAAAATGGTTACGACATCCCCCGGCAATAACAGTTGTTTAGGCTCGCCTTTTTTTTGTACATAGCCTTTCCCCTCAGTGACAATTAATATTTGCCCGCCCGGATGAGTATGCCAATGATTACGGCAACCGGGCTCAAACGTTACTTTAGCAACATTACAATGAATTGGTTCGTCTCTTACAAGTAGTTGTATCCACCCATTACCGGTAAAATAATCGGCAGGTAATCTTTGGGATTGTAACGAACTTGAACTTTTCTTTATCATTTTATAGTTTTTTATTTCTTAGCAAGCATTTCTTTCTTTTGTTCCGTAGCGTCTGCCTAAAGATAGAACAGGCACCTTTTAGATTTTAAAGCTAAATTGATTTTAACTTAAAAAGATATTCTAATTTCATCTTCGAAGTAGGATATTGGTATTATCCGCTTTGCGTTTTTCCGGCCTTCTACATCTTAATTCGTTTCTTATGCAGACACGACTTTTTTTGATCGTATCATCCCTCTGGTTAATATTTTTTTGTGGTGATTGTTCCAAGGGGGGAAATAACGACAGCCCCATTCCCCCCCTTAATCCGCCCGTAGCGGTTAATGAAGTTGATTTTTGGCTTACCAAAGCCGATCAAACCGCTTTATTAGAAAAGCAAACTACGGTCTTAACATTTGGTACCAGCAGCAATACCAATCTCAATATTGAAATAGATAGTACACAAACATTTCAAACGATTGATGGTTTTGGATATACTCTGACCGGCGGGAGCGCCCAGTTGATAAATGCCATGACAGCTGCGCAGAAAGCAAATTTACTACAGGAGTTATTTGGCACCGCCAGCAATGCGATCAGTATCAGCTATCTGAGGCTTAGTATCGGTGCGTCGGATTTGAACGCCGCTGCATTTACGTATGATGATATGGTACCGGGTCAAACGGATTTGCCTTTAGCCAATTTTAATTTAAAGGCGGACAAAGCCGGCGGAACAGGGTTAATTCCCTTGTTAAAAGAGATTTTAACTATTAATCCCAATATAAAAATAATAGCTGCTCCCTGGAGCCCGCCCGTTTGGATGAAAGATAATAGCAGTTTTACCGGAGGCAGCCTGCAAACACAATACTATGATGTATATGCAAAATATTTTGTAAAATACATACAGGGGATGAAGGAGGAAGGAATTACCATTGATGCAATTACCCCGCAAAACGAACCTTTGCATCCGGGTAATAATCCAAGTTTACTGATGCTGGCAACAGACCAGCGTGATTTTATTAAAAAGAATCTGGGCCCGGCTTTCAGGACTGCAGGAATCAACACCAGGATCTTTGTGTATGACCACAATTGTGACAGGCTCGATTATCCACTTACTATTTTAAATGACCCTGAAGCGAAGCAGTATGTGGATGGTTCTGCTTTCCATATGTATGCCGGCGATATCATTGCATTGTCTCAGGTGCACATTTCGCATCCCGATAAAAATGTTTATTT
>JAOQAL010000634.1 GCA_025963615.1 Chitinophagaceae bacterium
GGTGGATTCTGGTTTCCTGCAAATGTTCAGCTTCCCCCTGGTAAAAGGTAACCCCATCACGGCATTAAATGATATGCACTCGATCGTGCTTACTGAGAAACTGGCAAAAAGCTTATTTGGCAAGGAAGATGCCATGGGAAAAGTAATCAAGCTGGATAACAAAGATAACTTCACCGTTACCGGTGTAGCCAAAGACCTTCCCAATAACTCCCGGTTTACGTTTGAATACCTGCTACCCTGGTCCTATTTGAGATACCGGAACGAAGATGATTCCAACTGGGGAAATAACAGCACCCGTACGTATGTCATGCTGAAACCTAACGCCAGCCTGGCATCTGTAACGCCTAAAATAAAAATACTGAAACAGAAATATGAGGAAGAAGCAAAAAAAGATAACTGGCAACTGTTTCTTTATCCCATGGATCGCTGGCGGATGTATTCCAGTTTCACCAACGGGGTAGAAGATAATGGCGGGCGCATCACCTTTATAAAGCTATTTGGAACGATCGCCGGATTTATACTGCTGATTGCCTGTATCAACTTTATGAACCTGAGTACGGCGCGGAGCGAAAAACGAGCCAAGGAGGTGGGTATACGAAAAGTAGTAGGTGCTCAAAAAGCATCTCTCATCAGCCAGTTTATTGGCGAATCTATCCTTCTTGCCTTTATTGCTGCTATGGTAGCTATTCTTGCCGTTGAATTAAGCCTGCCCGCCTACAACCAGCTTACCGATAAAAAACTATTTATTGATTTCGCAAATATAAATACCTGGATGGCCGGCATCGGCTTTATCATATTCACCGGGGTGCTGGCTGGCAGCTATCCTGCGTTTTTCCTCTCATCGTTTCAACCGGTAAAAGTTTTGAAAGGTACATTCAAGAAAGCGAATGCATTGGTTACCCCAAGAAAAGTATTGGTGATACTTCAATTCACCTTCGCTATTATATTGATCATTTGTACCATCATCGTAAAACAGCAGATTGATTATGCCCGCGACCGGGAGACGGGTTATAATAAAAATAATCTTGTTTATCATTTCTTCACAGGGGATATCGGGAAAAACTATACGCTGATCAAAGATGAATTGCTTTCCTCCGGCATTGCTACCTCCATTGTAAAAACGAGTGCGCCGCTTACTGAAAGCTGGAGTGATGGCTGGGGACAGGAATGGGAAGGAAAGGATCCCAATGACAAAACGGATTTTTACCGGTATGTTGAAGATGAAGGCCTTGGTGTAACGGCCGGTTTGCAATTTGTACAAGGACGTGATTTCGATCTGAAACAATTTCCGACCGATTCGACCGGCATGATCATCAATGAGTCGTCACTAAAAGTGATGAAGTTTAAGGATCCTATCGGGAAAATTGTAAAGGATAATGGTACGGACTGGCATATTGTCGGTGTGATAAAAGATTTTATACTAACGTCTCCGTATGAACCTACCCGGCCGATGCTGATATCAGGTGCGAAAAACGATTGGTTTCAAACCATGCAGATAAAACTGAACGGCAAAAATACAACAGCGGACAACCTGAAAAGGGCAGAAGCCATTTTCAAAAAATACAACCCGGAGTATCCTTTTGAATATAAGTTCGTGGATGAAGCCTATGCGCAGAAATTCGACAATGAACAACGCCAGGGTACCTTGGCTGCTTTGTTTGCCGGACTTACCATTTTTATTTCATGCCTGGGTCTATTTGGTCTGGCTACTTATATGGCTGAAAACAGGATAAAGGAAATTGGTGTACGAAAAGTTTTGGGTGCTTCGGTAACCGGTATCACAGCCTTGTTGTCAAAAGATTTTATCAAGCTGGTTATTATTTCTTTCGTGATAGCAACACCGCTGGCCTGGTGGGGTATGTTTAAATGGTTGCAGGATTATACTTACCGGGTGAGTATTAACTGGTGGGTTTTCGCACTGGCTGGGTTTGTATCGGTGTTGATTGCATTGCTGACGGTAAGTTACCAGTCTATAAAAGCGGCGGTAGCCAACCCGGTGAAGAGTTTGAGAACGGAGTGATTCAAAATTTGAATTGAAAAATGAAAATTCAAGCGATACATGATCATCAAATTAATTATCCACTCTTAAAAATATAGTATGCTACAATTAAAACACAGTATAACGATCGTTACTATTTTTTTGTGTATAACCACATTCTGTCAAACCACCAATACGGTGAGTCATTTCAATAAAGTAATAGTGAGCCCACACATTCAAGTCACATTTGTTGAAGGAAATGAGGAGAGTGTCGTTATTGAAAAAAATAGTGTGCCGATGGAGAAAATAAATATTGAAGTAAAAAACAATACCCTGCGCATTTATCTGGACGGCGCTAAAGAGGTCACCAAAACCGAAAATGTTTATGAAAATGGATATAAAGAAAAACGCTCCATCTATAACGGAACTGTTGTAACAGCAACGGTAACCTATAGAACTCTGAATGAACTTTCCGTACGTGGCGAAGCAACACAGGTTTGCAAAAGCATGTTAAAGGGTAATAAATTCAAGTTGAAAATTTACGGTGAATCGCATGTTTTTTTAAATGAAGTAAACCTCGGACATCTTCAGGTGACTATCTACGGCGAGAGTTTTTTGGAAATTAAGGCAGGTGCAGTTACCCATCAGAAATATACAGTTTATGGAGAGAGTAAGGTTAATAGTCTTGGCATTGAAAATAATACAACTAAAATAACAGCGTATGGTGAAGCTGATTTCCGGGTTAATGTTTCAGATGAAATAAAAATTACAATATTTGGAGAAGCTTCTTTGGCATACAGAGGGAATCCGAAAATAAACAAAGGATTACATTTTGGAGAAATGCAAGTCTCTAAAATTGATTAGGGATTTAATCAGCGGACATGTAGGTATGTTTCTTATGTCAGTCTCGCGGCTCGTGGCTCGAAGCTCGCAGCTGTTTGCTGCGACAGGATGAATTACTGGGCGGTGAATGGGTTGAATACGGATCACAGTTGTTGAAAAAAGCAATAAAAACCTAAACCTGCTTACTATGATAAAAAATTATTTCAAAATAGCATTCCGGAACATCGTCCGCCATAAGGCGTTTGCTGCAATCAATATCGCGGGACTG
>JAOQAL010000509.1 GCA_025963615.1 Chitinophagaceae bacterium
GCAAGAGCAAAAACGTTAGTCAAAATACCTGGCGACCTTTCCAACTTAAACGGTAAAATGAAACCAACACACCATGTCAGAAAAAGTAAATGACAAAACTGTTTTCTCGTTGCTTGAGGTGACAAGAAGTATTCAGAAGACGATTGCTGACCGGTACAAAAGTTTTTTTTGGGTTAAAGCCGAAATGAACAAGCTAAACTTTTACCAGCAATCCGGGCATTGTTACCCGGAATTGGTAGAGAAACAAGACGGGAAAGTGGTTGCACAAATAAAATCTAACCTGTGGAAAGAGGACTACGTGAAAATTAATGCTAGGTTCCAAAGAGTTTTAAAAGAACCATTGAAGGACGGTATCAAAATCCTTTTCCTGGCGGGCATTTCTTTTGACCCCACTTACGGTATTGCGCTTAGAATAATCGATATTGACCCAGCTTATACATTGGGCGACCTGGAAAGGGAAAAGCAGGAAACCATTACCAAACTACAAGAGGAAGGCATCTTCCGCAAAAACCAAGCACTTAGTTTTCCACTCCTGCCGCAAAGAATTGCAATCATTTCAGTGGAAACAAGCAAGGGATATGCTGACTTTTTAAAAGTCGTTGATACTAATTCATGGGGCTATAAATTTTTTCATTTGTTATTTCCTTCGCTGCTGCAGGGAGAAAAAGCCGTTGACGCAATCATCAATCAATTAAAGAGAATCAGAACGGTAAGCGATCACTTTGATGTAGTGGCCATCATCCGCGGCGGAGGTGGCGATATCGGTTTATCGTGCTATAACAACTATTTGCTTGCAAAAGAAATAACGTTATTTCCCCTTCCTGTTATTACAGGCATTGGGCATGCAACCAATGAAACCGTCTCCGAAATGATTTCATTTTCAAATGCAATTACCCCCACCAAGCTGGCCGAATATCTTCTGCAAAAGTTCCATAACTTTTCTGTTCCGGTTCAAAATGCAGAAGAAAAGATCATTGATAAATCCAGGAGACTGATCAGTGATGAAAAAACAAAGTTTACATCAGAGCTGAAGTTATTCCGTTCTGTTACTGAAAACATTTTGCTAAAAAACCGAAATGAAATCAGAGAGCAGGTGCAATCGTTGCTTCAACAATCGCATTTTCGTTTCAGGAATGAAAAGGAATATCTTTTTTCAATTAAAGAAGGAATCAGGAAGGGAACAACCAGTGTTTGCTATGCCGCCAAACAGGAAATAAAAATATTGGCTTTCACGATGAAGAAAGATGTGGGTACTCAGCTCCAGGCTGTCAGATCCGGAATAAATCAACATGCGCAACAAGTTGCAAGAACCTCGAAAATCATCCTTCATGCAGGGAAAGAAAATCTTATTCAAATCAACGAAAAGCTTTCTGACAAATCTTTGTCGCGTTTGAAAAACGAACGGATTGAACTTAGTAATATTGAAAAAAATGTAAACAACATGAGTCCCGGGAACGTTTTAAAACGGGGCTACAGTATCACAGTTCTTGAAGGCAAGCCTATTAAGAATTTTGACAAGGTAAAAGAAGGCGATACGTTAAATACCCTGTTGTATGACGGAAGCATCCTCAGCACAGTAAAATCAGCAACTAAATCAGAACCATTATGAATGAAAAAGTAAATTACACGGAAGCCTTTGAAGAGTTGCAGGGAATTGTTTCAGAGATTGAACAAGGGGAAATTTCTGTTGATGAACTTTCTGAAAAAGTTAAGAGAGCAGCACAATTAATTAAAATCTGCAAATCAAAACTTACCACGACGGAAGAAGATGTAAATAAAATTTTGAAAGAGCTTGTCACTGCAACTAAAGACGATAATGAAAAATAAAAAAAGTTTGGGGTTTAAAGTTTGTGGTTAAGGTTGTTTCTGGAAGAATTTTGTCTTAAGGTTAAGTGAGTTTGTTATTAGTAATTCAACTGGAAGAACCGTTTTTAAAATACCCGGATTTGAAGACAATTAGCAGTTCGGGAAGGTTGGATAGCTTATCGCTAGACGCTAGATACTCGATGCTGGATACTGTCCCTTGAGCTGACAGGTGCAGATTTTGCATGCCCAATGGCTCTGCTGCGTTGAATTGAGCCGCCAGCTTTAATAAATTAATACGACGAAGCTGTCCGGAATTCATACGGGAAGTTGTCTTTAGTACATGGAAGTGCTATTACTTCTTTTTGGGGGTCATTTGTTGCCTTTTCCCAAAGAGGGGTTTTGCAACTGTGGACCGACTTCACCGGAAAAAGTTTTGAATGGAACATTGGATTTGTTTATGCCTTTTAAATTACTTTTTTGAACTTGCATTGACGGAAAAAATCAATCAAACACAATCATTATACCATGGAAAAATTTATGCTGATCGTAAGAGAGGACCTGGAAAAAATTGGAAAGCTCACCGCCGAAGAACGTTTTGCCAATGCCCCCTATATGCTCGACTGGATCAAGTCGATCGCCGAATCGGGAAATTATATTGGTGGGGAGCCGTTGGCTATCACAGGCCGGTATGTAAGTAAAAACGAGGTGCTGTCTGATGGCCCTTTTATTGAAGCGAAGGAAGGCGTAAGTGGTTACGATATTATTATGGCTGAAAATATAAACCAGGCAGTTGCCATTGCCCAATCCTGCCCCTTGGTAATGCAGGGCCTCGCAGTGAGAGAAGTAAGGCCAATACAGCTCCCTGTTTTTAATGTCCCGGAACAAAGCTCTTAATTCTTTATTGGTAACAGATGCATGTATAATGGATAAAGTACAGCTAGCGGTAGATACGCTTTACAAGCAGCACTTTGGTAAACTGGTGGCTTCCCTGCTTTATTCTTCCCGGGATATTGACCCTGAAACTGCCGAAGACATCGTGCAGGATTCATTTTCTTCGGCCCTTACTGACTGGAGGCTAAAGGGTGTCCCTACAAACAGCACAGGGTGGATATACAAAGTTTGCAGGAACAAGGCATTGAATAAAATAAAGAAAGACAAACACCTGGAAGGGCTTTCTGAAAAAACAGTCCCTGGATCGGTTGAGATCAGGTTTAGCGAATCGGTGTTGGATGACCAGCAATTAAAATTATTATTTGCCTGTGCCCATCCTGATCTCTCTCCCAAAAGTCAGGTAGTTATCACCCTCAAATACGTGGTAAACCTAAAAGTAGAAGCCATCGCCAAAATTTTAGGAATGACGATTGATGGCGTGGATAAACTTCTTTTGCGCGCAAGGCAAAAAATAAAAGATGAAAAGATCATTTTGGAAGAACCTCATCCACAAGCATTAAAACAAAGGCTTTCCATTGTGCACAAAATAATTTATCTCACCTTTAATGAGGGTTATAAATCATCATCCGGGGGAAAAGAAATTTTGAGGGAAGAGCTATGCGAAGAAGCATTGCTTTTAAATATGGCGCTTATGGACAGCCATTTAGGCAATAAGGAAACGGAAGCGCTTCAAGCATTGATGCTGTTTAACGCTGCACGGCTTAAATCAAGGTTCTCCGCTTCGGGAGAACTTCTCGATCTCGAAAAACAAGACAGGTCGCTTTGGAATAAGGAGCTGATCCTGCTCGCAAATGACTTTTTAAATCGGTCACAGGATGATGTTATCACCACATACCACCTGGAAGCAGCAATTGCCTGTTTACATTGTGAGGCCGAAAGTTTTAACGCTACCGATTGGAAGACGATAGCAGGTCTTTATGCGCACTTATTATATAATACTCCAAATCCGTTTGTTGAATTAAATTATGCCATTGCGCTATATTATGCCGGGGAGAAACAACCTTCTTTTAAAATATTAAACGGGCTTCAGCGCCACAGTTTTCTCAGCCAGTATCATATCCTGAACATGACCCTTGGGAAATTTCATCATCTGGAAGGAGATAACACGCTGGCAAGACAATTCCTTCTTGCTGCTTTTTCTCAAACCAACATTCCAAAAGAAAAAGACTTCATTCAAAAAATGATTGACGAGACACTAGATGCTGGATACTAGATACTGTGTGATGTTGTGGGACAGTGCCTTTAGGAACTGCCCCCTTAAAAGCGACCCATCCAGCATCTAGCATCCAGTATCCAGCATCTGGCATCCAGCTTCCGCATCCAGCAAAAAAATTCTATTTTTGCATAAACTTCGCTTGAATGGCGGTTACAAAAAACGATACCAGTACACAGCAATGGGAGGACGTCGGATTATTGACGGACCTGGAAGCGCCCTGTAACCTTATTGTATGGAATGATGAGGTAAATACCTTTGAATGGGTGATAGAAACGTTGATTGAAGTATGTGGACATACCCATGAACAGGCTGAACAATGTTCCTATTTTATACACTACCGTGGAAAATATGCAGTTAAGCAAGGTAGCTATGATGAATTAAAACCTCTCTGCGATGCCATTACAGAGCGTGGCATTGGCGCCACCGTGGAGGTGACTGCGGGATAACGTCCTTTCAACTCCCTTTTCTTGAACCGCTTCCGTGTTGAATACCTGTAATTTTGAGTTATGGCGCTTTTTGTTCTTGATAATAAAATCAGTTTTCCTCCCGTCCATCTTGCAGAACCCGACGGATTGCTGGCCATAGGAGGCGACTTATCCACGGACCGGTTAATGCTGGCCTATCGTAAAGGGATTTTTCCCTGGTACGAAGGAGACCATATTCTTTGGTGGTGTCCCGATCCAAGATTTATTCTTATACCAAGGGAAATTCGTGTCAGCAAGAGCATGAGATCCTTATTAAAGAAAAACGATTTTGTATTTACAATTAATAAGGCCTTTGCAGAAGTTATCCGGCAATGTAAAAAAATAAAAAGACATGACCAGGATGGCACCTGGATTACGGATGAAGTGGAAATGGCATATACGCGCCTGCATGAACTCGGCCATGCCCATAGTGCAGAAACATGGAAAGATGGTAGGCTGGTAGGCGGTTTATATGGCATCCGGATGGGCAAAGTATTTTTTGGTGAAAGTATGTTCTGCACAGAAAGCAATGCCTCCAAATTTGCATTTATAAAATACGTGGAGCAACTGCAAAAGGAAGGAACTGTATTAATAGATTGCCAGGTTTACACAGCACACCTTGAAAGCCTGGGTGCAATTATGGTGGAACGAAAAAAATTTATTAGTTACCTGGACAAATTTATACCCGTTGCAACTGCTTAAAACCTTGTTGCCAGGTAATGAGGTAACATCGCTCTCCAGGTAACCCAGTCATGCGGCCATTCCTCTCCCCAGATATCCAACTCATAGTTTATTCCCTTGTCATAAAGAATTTTGGCAAACCTTCCATTGGCACCGGGATCTTCGTGAGCACCACTGCCGGTAAGAATATGAAGATGCCCCTGACGGCGGATTTGTTCCAGGATAGTATGATCTGCAAGATTCGGAATATAATGCTGCGGGCTATTAAAATAAACATCTTCATCATAATAGCCCTGGGTGTACTCCGTTAGGTCGTAAACCCCGCTCATAGCAATGACGCCATTAATAATATCCGGTCTCTTCAGAAAAAGATTCATACTATGCAAAGCTCCGAAAGATGCTCCACAGGTTATTACAGGCGTTTCCCAACTGGTATTGTTCCGGATAAAAGGCACCACTTCGTTATGTATATAATCATTGAATTGTCCATGACGGATCATCTTGTGCCGTGGATCCATATTATTATTCATCCAGCTTTCTGTATTAATACTGTTAACAGAAAAGACTTTTACTTTTCCAGTTTCTATGGACGGCCTGATAGCGTCTATGAGCTGGAAACGTTCATACTCCAGGTAATCAGCCGCTGCTGTTGGCACCATCAATAACGCTATCCCATAATGTCCGTAAACTGCCACAGGCATTTCTTTGTCTAATGAAGGACTATGCCATGATGTAAGTTCCCGGTTCATACTATGTTACTTTAAAAGCACAAAAATGAAGATTAAATAACTGCCCTGCAAATATTTACCTTCTTATCAGACGGCTGGACACGTTGTGATCCTACTGGAATAATAGACGGGATAACCGGTTTTACAAACAATTCACATAAATCCTGTTGATAAATATCAATTGAGATTATCATCCGGATGTTATATATTTAAATACAGAACAAGTATTTATCCCTGCTTTTAAGTATTTTTACTAGGGGTAATTTCACTCTCCTCACTTAGGGTTTTACTGATTAGGCATAGCGCTTTTAAAAGGATCTATTTTTAACCTGCACAGATTTCTAAAGTCTGTCAGGAACAAAACAATAAACCGGTTATAAATGAATTTGCCACAAATCAGGATTATTTTAGTTGATGACCATGAGTTGGTCAGAGGTTCCTGGAAACTTCTACTAAAACAGAACTCAAGATTTTCCGTAATAGCAGAATGTAAAAATGGCGCGGAGGCTATTGAAGAAGTTCAAAGACAGGTGCCTGATATTATACTCATGGATATCAATATGTTTCCTATAAACGGATTGGAAGCCACGGAGAAAATCACTCAAAAAAATCCTTCCGTTAAAATTATCGGCCTATCTATTAACAGCCAACCGGTATATGCCCAAAAAATGTTGCAAGCCGGCGCCCAGGGATATGTAACAAAAAATTCTACCCTGCAGGAAATGACACATGCCATAATAGAAGTTCAGAATGGAAGGCAATATATCTGCGAAGAAGTGAGAGAGAAAATGACTGCGTACTAACAATGCCATTCCTTCCCCGGTATACCGGAATTAAAATATCCAAACTGATTTCCAATTCGTTTTTTTATAAGAAAGATTGCGTAGCTCCTTTTCGTCATCTACCCAAAAGCCGGTAATTTAGCGGCCTTATGGAATTGAATAAAAATTTTGATCACCAGGCTGCTGAATTAAAATGGTATAGTCATTGGTTATCCAAAGGATATTTTCACAGTGAACCCGATAACCGCGAACCCTACACGGTTGTAATCCCACCGCCCAATGTAACAGGCGTGCTGCACATGGGGCATTGCCTCAACAATACGATACAGGATATTTTAGTGCGACGGGCCCGTATGCAAGGCAAAAATGCCTGCTGGGTTCCTGGTACTGACCACGCTTCCATTGCAACCGAAGCAAAAGTGGTGCAGATGCTCCGTGAACGGGGAATAAATAAATCAAAACTAAGTCGTGAAGAATTTTTGAACTATGCCTGGGAATGGAAAGAAAAATACGGTGGCATTATTTTACAGCAATTAAAAAAATTGGGATGCAGCCTCGACTGGGAGCGTACTACTTTTACCATGGATCCCGGTTATTACCAGTCGGTGATTGATGTTTTCGTTGATCTGCATGCCAAGGGATATATCTATCGCGGCAAACGAATGATTAACTGGGATGTGAAAGCGCAAACCGCCTTAAGTGATGAAGAAGTAATACGAAAAGAAACCCGGCAAAAACTTTATTATCTTAAGTATTATATTGACAATGACCC
>JAOQAL010000510.1 GCA_025963615.1 Chitinophagaceae bacterium
GGTCTTGCATAACCGTTATCATCAGGTTCTGTTCTTACAAAACATAGTGGTCGGGCCAGCCTCAAGTTTTTTTCTTCCTCATTTCCATAATACCCGGCGGACCATATATCCACCATGACCAGGCTCATATCTGTAATGCCGTACTGCTCTAAGGCCGCCTTAAATGCCGGACTTGCCAACACGGCCTGTTCACATTCAACCTGTTCATCTGCGGACATGGTTGGCTGTACGCCTGGTATATGAACCCATGACGTAACGACCCCTGTCTCAATGGAAACCACTGCTTCGTAGCATTCATTTTTATCATTGTTAAAAAGTACAGCAAATGCTTCCCGTGGAATCGCATCCGAAGAAAGATAATTATATATCAGTTCTTTGGGGGGCTCTTTCAAGGCTACTGAAATAAACCGGATACTTTTACCAAGACTTTTTTGGCTGCGAAGAGAGTCTGCAACAATTTTAATTTCATTAGCATTCAGTGGTTCAAGCGGATGCCTGACCGTTGCTGGTGATTTTACTTCAATCATAGCGGTTGTATTTAAGTGTTAAATAAATTCACCAGCATTTGCTGACGAAATAAATTTATTGGCAAGACAACCTGGATTTTTGTAGGTAAAAGACCGGCAAGCGCTTATTCAATAGCAATAAGAAAAGATTTCTGTTTCAACAGGACGTGGAGACAGCCCGGAAACCATCTTCTTGTTGATTTAAAACGAAAAAAAAAGGGCGTTTATCGTTCTCTTTGTAAAAAAGTTTATTAAATGTAATTTATCCAGCGCTAAAAAATGTATTCTTATTCAACTTAAATATATGATTTTATTGCAGCAAGTCATTCTGCAATCATTAAAATCCAAAGTTCTTTATAAGTTTTCCGGAGAAATAAAGCCATCCTGGAAACGTGAACGGAACTGCTATATTCCCTGCGTTCGTTTTTTACTTTTCACCGCCTGGCGGTTACAGAATATGCCATAAGCTACAATCACAACAAAACAGGCACAGGGCACTATATAAGAAATCTGAACGCCTAACGAATCGGCAAGCCACCCCTGCAAGGGAGGAAATACCGCACCGCCTACAACGGCTGTATTGACCAGGGCCGAACCTTTCTCTGTAAAACTTCCGGCACCTTCGATACTCATGCTGAATACGGATGGATATACGATGGAGATAAATGCCCCCATTCCAATTAAATACCATTGGTTCCATGATGTGGTAGTACTAACAGCAAGCAGGTACATCGCGATCATTCCCAGCCCAAATACCGCGACCAACTTACCAGGAGAAAAAAAACGTAATAGATAAATGCCTATAACGCATACTACGGAAGAAGCTATATAGTAATAGGTTAAAAATGTTGCTGAGCGGTCTGCATCAAATCCCGCAACATCCCGAAGGTAGCTGATAAAGAAGCCAGCCGTACAAGCTTCGGCGCCCACATAAAAAAACATGGCGATGGCTCCCCAAAACAATTGCGGGTATCTCCTGGATTCTTTTAAGATGGAAAAAAAGGAAAATCCTTTAAGTATTTCGGGCTTTAACGCGGGAATAGCCGAAAATAAAATGAACAGGGCGAAAATAAGTGTACCCGCACCTAATATCATGTAGGGAATATGAAACCTTACACTGCCACTGCTTCCATATATCAATCTGGTTGCTACCAGCGGTGTTACCGAATATCCTATCCTGCTGAATAGCTGTACAAAATTTACGCGGATGTGGGAGCCAGACGGATCACCTAGTAAGGCCGCCAGCGGGTTGGCTGCTACATTGACAAGGGTAACCCCGATAGAGATTACAAAGAGGGCGATCAGGGCCAATGCGTAGGACTGAAAATAAAATGCAGGAATAAAAAAGAGCGATCCCATGCTGCAAACGGCAAGAGCGGTAACCAATCCTGTTTTATAACCATATCGTGATATGTAATAGGCAATCGGAATAGGGAAAATCAGATAAACCAGGTAAAAGGATTGCTGTATAAAAGAGGCCTGGACATAAGATAACTTGAAGAAATCCCGGAGAGACGGAAGTAATACATCATTCATGCAAATGATAGAGCCGGTAAACAGGAAAACATAGGACACTAACAATAACGGTTTCCACTGATGCTTCATATATTCTGTTTTTCCTGCAAACTGATCGATTGGCAGCTGGTTTAATAGGTAGCCCGTCCGCCGGAAATATCATAAATAAATCCTGTAGAAAAACTATTTTCTTCCGACACAATATAACAGGATATGGCAGCCACTTCTTCGACTGTTCCTAACCGTTGCATGGGTATTTTCGCCGTCATGTAGGCTAATTGTTCCGGCGACGTATTGTCATTCATGGCCGTTTTTATAACAGCGGGTGCGAGCCCATTAACCGTAATGCCGGTATCGGCAAATTCTTTTGCTACAGCTTTCACTAAGCCAATGACCCCCGCTTTGGTTGCAGAATAACCAATCATGCCCGGGTTGCCTTCCTTACCGGCAATGGAAGCGATAAGCAGTAACCGGCCGGTTCCTTTTTTTATCATCACCGCTAAGGTGTATTTTGTGACAAGAAATGTCCCCTTCAGGTTAATTTCGTAAATCCTGTCAAAATCTTTCGTTGAAAACGCGGTAATTTTGGTTCCGGTGGGTCCTACAATTCCTGCTGCATTTACAAGAATATCTATCGTGGCCCATTGCTTTTCCACTTTTTCTATGGCAGTCATTACTTCCTGTTCATTGCTGATATCCACGACATAGGCGGTAGCTTTTATTCCGAGTTGTTCAAATTCGCAAACTGTTTTTTCAAGGAATTCTTTATGGATATCGAATAGGGCCAATGCAGCCCCTTCACATCCCAACCTGTATGCAATGCCTTTCCCTATGCCATCAGCGCTACCGGTAACGATAGCTACTTTGTTCTTAAACCGGTCTTGAATGTTCATATTGATTTATTAAAAATAATATCCCGGGCTTTAACAGAGGATCTCCGGTACATAATTTATAATCCCCTCACAACTTGTAACTATAACGTTAACACGACAATTATTCCCTACTTGATATCTTTCAGGCTTGTTATTGTTTTTCTAACCTCAGCATCATTCCTCCGCCGGGTGCCAGGTGAATTTTCATGGAATCATTCTTTTTTACCAGGGAAGTTTCAATAATATAATCCGAAGCATAACGATCCGCATTCACGCCATCTTTGCATAGGGTAGCTTTATATACACCATCATCCAGGAAATCAAATTTCAAGTCGAGGTCTCTGGGTGTCCAGTCGGTCATTCCCCCAATATACCAATTGCTGCCATTATTCCGGGCGGTCACGATATATTCGCCCACTTTAGCATCTGTAACAATTGTTTTATCCCAGGTAGTTGGAATACTTCCCAGTAACTCCATATAGGCCGGTTCCTGCCATGCCTCTGAAGGATTTCCTGAAAAGAATTGCATAGGATTATCGTATATAGCCAGCATGGCCAGCTGGTGTGCCCGGGTGCCCGGACTTGTTACTACACCTTCAACCGGCCGGGTCCCTTTCTGCGTAGCATTATTCAGTAATCCGGGTTCATAATCCAGGGAGCCGGCAAGCATTCGGGTAAAAGGCAATAACAAATCATGCGATGGAGACACCTTATTGCTCCAGATATTGTATTCAGATCCCAATACAGCTTCCCTGGTTACCGCATTCGGATAAGTCCGGTTAAATCCTTTGGGTGGGTAGGTGCCATGAAACATGATCATGATTTTGTGCGCTGCGCAGGCTTTGGCTACCCGATGGTGAAAATTAACTGATAACTGATCATCCCGGTCTATAAAGTCCGTCATGATAAAATCAATCCCCCATCGGTTGAATTGGGCAAGCGCACTATCCAATTGCCGGTTAAGTGTTAATGCCAGTGTCCACATAGCGATTTTCACGCCTTTCTTTTTTGCATAAGCAACCAGGGTATCCATATTGATTTCCGGCACCACTTTTAACAGGTCGTTATTATCACTCCAGCCCGCATCCATCATGATATGGCTGATACCAAAACGGCTGGCGAAGTCAATATAATACTTATAAGAAGCGGTATTCCGGCCCGATTGAAACGGCACGTTAAAAAGATTCAGATCAATGATCCATTCGTCGGTAATATTTCCCGGCTTTACCCAGGAAATATCGCTTATCCTTGAGGGTGAGGCCAGCCGGTAAACCATATCGTTAGATGGTAGTGATTTGTCTTCCTCGGCAATAATCAACACCCGCCACGGAAAACTTCTGGTACCTTTCGTTTTAGCGATATAATCAGCCCGCCTGGCAACTCTGGCCTGCGAATAAAGGGCCTCCAGGTTTTTTTCTTCCAGCGGGTATTTTGCAAAGACGGCTTTGAGTGCCGGAGTGCCCGTACCCGTTACAAACATGCCCGCATATTCCTCCAGGTCTGATTCCGTAATGGCGATTTTCGGCCCGGATTCCGGAACGATCAGTACCGGCGAATAACTTATAGACGTAACGGGAAATGAATCTATCTTTTTGAACCGGTACAGGTCTTCAAAACTTGTTTGAAACATATCCCCGTCAGCCCGATAAGGTATTTCCGGAAAATAGGCGGACGGGTTACCGGGAAATCTGAATTCAGCCACTTCATTCTTCACGATCAAAGAATCCTTAAAAAGAGTTGAAATTCTATAGGCAACGCCATCGTCATAAGCCCTGAACTCTATTTTGTAGGGCTGTTTAAATAAGAGCGTAAGTTGATTGTAGATATCCGGTATTATCTTTCTTTTTTCCGGAACCGGTGAAATGATTTCCCCGGAAACCTTTTTTAAAAAAGATGACCGGAACGATTTATTAGTTGACAGCGCAGGCTTATTTTCAGGAACCAGATCTATCAAAGACGGTTCCATAATGGTTTTGTTATTATGAACAATTTTGTAATTAAGGCCGTTTTCCATCCATACTTTCACACAGATTTTTCCGGAGGGTGAATAAACCTGTAATGTATCGGCCGCGATCCCTTTTACTGAGAAAAGAATTGAAAAAATAGATACCAAATACTTTCCGTAACCGATCGATTTTGCATTCATCATAATTGTTCATTTTGTTTATTGTCTTACATCTGTATAGTACCTGGTATCCGCCAGGAAAGCAACACGAATAACCAGCTAATATCCCGGATTCTGATTCAATTGAGGCGCCCGGTTTATTTCATCAACCGGTATGGGCACCCAATACATTTTTTTCTGAACCGCTCCCCGGGGCTGTACTATAATCTGTCTCC
>JAOQAL010000535.1 GCA_025963615.1 Chitinophagaceae bacterium
CGCCTTCTTGAGCATAGTTGAACGGAATGACAAAATCGAATTTCAGAGAGGAATTTCCAGGTGCATCGTTCACCACGGCAGTGACTTTGAAATTGATGTCATCATCCATCCGTACGATTTTATTTACCGGGTCCGTATCTCCGAATAAGGCTTTTGCAGCGGAAGTTGTAAGCACCATGGAGGCCGGGTCACTAATGGCTGAAGCCGCATGGCCGCGGGTAAACTCCCATGAAAACAAATCAAAGAAGTTTCCGCTGGCCGTATATCCTTTCTTTTTCAACTTTATATCACCGTTGCTTAATACATGCGGTTCCTGGCCTGATGTAACTACGGCGTTTTTTATTTGCGGATAAGCATTGGCGAGTGAAGGAGCCAATGGGAATACCATGGCATTATCAGTTATTACCTGGTTATTGAAATTACGATTGGCCATCACGCCATAAATGTTATCATAATTCTTATGAAACTTATCATAAGACAGCTCATCCCGCACCCATAAAAAAATAAACAGCGTACAGGTAATGCCGATCGTCAAACCGAGCAGGTTGGTAATCGTAAATCCTTTATTCCGGAAGAGATTCCGCCAGGCTATTTTCAAATAATTTTTTATCATAGCGGCAATTTTTAAGTTGTATTTTATACTTTCTTATTCCTAATTTCTTATTTCCACTTCCATGAGCTTCCTGCTGCGAGCTGCGAGACTAACGAAAGCAACCTAACTATAAGTCTTGTAGCTTAAAGCTCATAGCTCGCGGCTTTATTATTCATTGTTATTCACTTCGCAAGGCCGTGACCGGGTTGGCTAATGCTGCTTTTACTGCACGATAACCAACCGTCATCCAGGCGATCCCCAGTGATGCAACAATAGCTAAAATAAAAATCCATGCATCCATCGAAATCCGGTATACGAAATTCTGAAGCCATCCATTCATAAAATACCAAGCGACCGGCACGGCAATCAGGAAGGCCATGCTGATGAGTATCGTAAATTCTTTCGAAAACATGATCACGATATTGCCCACACTGGCACCCAACACCTTGCGAATCCCTACTTCTTTTGTTTTTTGCACGGCCATAAATGAAACCAGTCCATATAATCCCAGACAGGAAATAAATAAGGCGATGCCCGCAAATATTTTATATAAAAGAGATAATTGGGTTTCCTGCCTGTAAAATCTTTCAATGGTGTCATCTGCAAAATGACTGGTATAAGCGTATTCAGGGTATGTATTTTCCCATAGCTTTTGTATTTGCGCAGTGGTTTGTGAAAGGTTGTTGGTGCGGAGCTTTACGGCCAGGGCGTAATAAGTGGTCTGTTGTGCCGTAATCGTTAACGGCTTTACTTCTTCGCGAAGGGAATTGGTTTTAAAATCCTTTACGACTCCTACTACCGGCAACCAGGAACCGCCGCCAATGCGCAATTGTTTGCCTATTGCCTTTTGCGGATCGGTTACTCCACATTTTTTCAGCAGGGTTTCATTCACTACGATCTCGTGCATGGTATCGCTTGCGGAATATCCCCTGCCTGCAATCAGCTGCAGTCCGAATGTTTTTATATAGTCCTCGTCACCATATTTATGAAATGCAGGAAAGTCTTCATCCTCCTTATGATCAAAAGCGAAATTTGATGCCCAGTTATTATCCGATGAGGCTTCATCATTAGCAAAAGACACACTGATCACACCGGGGTTCTGCAACAATTGCTGCTTTAATGGTTTCATCCTTGACAGGTTCACACTATCACTATGAGATGGCAATAGCAGCACCGCTTCTTTATTGAAGCCCAGATCCGCGTTGCGTACAAAATTCATCTGACTTACCGCAACAATGGTCCCGATAATCAATATTTGTGAAATGGCGAATTGGGTAACGACCAATGCCCTTCGTAAAGAAATCCCTCCGATATTCGCAGAAGTAATTTTGTTTTTCAGTGCCAGCGCCGGCTTGAAACCAGACACCACCATAGCGGGATAGGTGCCAGACAATAAAGTGACACCGATCAATACGGAAAGCAGGAAGAGTATGCTACCGGGGCTGAACAGGCTGATATCTTTAGGTGTATTGGCCACATGCGATAGATAGGGTATCGACAGCCTGGCGATAATAATAGCGAGCAGCATGGAGCATAACACGATCAGGAACGTTTCTCCCATCACTTGCCTGATGAGCTGAGCCCGGCTGCTGCCCATTACTTTCCGGATACCTACTTCTTTACCCCGGCCGACCGCTTGTGCTGTAGAAAGATTAATAAAATTGATGGAAGCCATCAAGATGATCAGCATGCCAATTAAAGCAAGTGTCCACAAAATCGTTTTGCTCGAACTGTGATCACCGAGTGTTCCATACCGGTAGTCAAAATGCATGTCTTTAAGCGGCTGCAGTATTTCGCTCCGGTCATTGCGGCCATTCGGGTTGGAATGTTTTTTTGCAAAAGCTTTCAACTGGGCTTGCATGCCTGCCGGATCTAAATTTTGCGGCAACATTACATACACCTGGTGGTTACTGCTCAGGCTGCCCCATTCTTTGCTAAAGCCGTATTTATCGCCATATTGTTTAAATGCTTCGTAGGAGATAAAAGCTTTTACGGGGAAATCAGAATTTGCAGGTGCCTCTTCAATGATGCCACTTACTTTCAGCAAGAGGGTATTGTCCAGTTTAAGAAACTTACCTGTCGCGTCTTTCCAGTCACCGAAATATTTTGACGCCGTTTTTCGATCCAGCACTATATTGGCTGGGTCATTTAAAGCTTTTGCATCGCCGCTCAACCATTTGGTTGTAAAGATGTCGAAGTAAGCAGGCTGCGCAAATATGACATTGTTATCTTCAATAAATTTTTTGCTCGCCGCTACATCACTGTTCGGATTATCGCCTAATACCGTTACCTGGCTGCCATAGGAGGAATTGATAGCTGCGATTTTTTCAAACTGAGGAAAATCCGCTTTCAATGCATCCACAGCGGGGTAGGGCACGCCCGGGTTATGTTCTTCACTGCCATCACTATGTTTGGTTTCGGTAACCACGCGGTAAATACGGCTATAGTTTTTTTGAAAGTCATCATAACTCAGTTCATATCTTACCACTATAAAAATGAGAAGGCAGGCGGCGACGCCAATGGCCAGTCCTGCAATATTAATAGCCGAATACGCTTTGTGTCTTACAAGATTTCTCCACGCGATTTTCAAATAGTTTGTGATCATCTGAGAAAATTATAAGTGTATGTTTTTATTTTGTCCTCCATTCCATTTTGTTGCACCGGCGGGTACGAACTGTTCTATCGCAACACTATTAGCTGGTCAGGATTTCTTGTTTATTCTGCCGGATCCAATCATTCCTGTTTTTTTAACCTGGGCGTTCCCCTGGTAATTAATATTTCCTGAACCGGCTATTGTTCCTTCCAGGGTTTGGCTGACACTGACATATCTTAGAAGCTTTGGTTGTTTTTTCCTTTCTTTTCTTTTTGTTTGGCCAAGGCACTTCCTTAATTATCAGCAATTTCTTTCTCTTACTTTTTTTTGTGGAAAAAAAAGTATTCCCGATAGTCACTGGGATCTGCGACAAAAAAAAGTCCCGACAGTGCCCGCCGACCATCGACTGGTCGCTATCGGGAAAAACGAATACGCCCTCCCGATAAAAATCGGGACAGGCTGTTTTCCGGACGGTTCCCTGATGAGGCTTCTGTGCTACTGTGACTTCAACATTATATCGCTACTCCCTTGAAAACACACAATAGACTGTTATCAAAAAATTAGCTTGACGCCACGGTCGGGGTCAAGGCACTCACTATTCACTATTCACTTCTCACTATTCACTTCTCACCACTGACTATTCTGTTCTCAAACTCCTGACCGGGTTGGCCATTGCAGCCCTGATGGCCTGGAAGCTGATTGTAAACAGGGCAATCGTAAATGCCAGGACCCCGGATAATACAAAGACCCACCAGCCAATACCCACCTTATAGGCAAAGCCTTCCAGCCACTTGTGCATAAAATACCAGGCGACCGGCGATGCAATGACGAATGATACCAACACGAGTTTTAAAAAATC
>JAOQAL010000064.1 GCA_025963615.1 Chitinophagaceae bacterium
CTTAGGTAAATTTTCATTTTACGTCGTTATTTAGAGGTTTAACAGAGTTCGGAACTTATGAAAAATAGTAAAAACAGGTCAAAATAAAAATCAATTCCCGAAAGGACCTCAAAAAATTCGTTATTTGTACTTATGTCCTTTCCCGCAGATTCCTTTCAGTACAATGTCTTTCACCAATACGAATATTTTTTATTTTATATAAGTTTTCCCCCTCATTTCCCCGAAACGTTGCTTTCAATTAATAATCAATGCCAATAATAATCCCGTGCGGATTCGAACCAATGACCTTCCCGTCTTAAAAACGGGATGCTCTAGCCAACTAATGCTTATTGATTTTAGTGATCCGGATTGGATTCGAACCAATGACCTACTGCTTAGAAGGCAGTTGCTCTATCCAACTGAGCTACCGAACCATAATCGGGCGCAAAAATAAAAGAAATTTCCAAGCACGGCAAAACAGTTTATTATCTGTAATTCTGCGTTTTAGTATACGGTTAAATTGGATTAAAACCAATTACTTTTGACTGTTATTTGCCTATTATGAATGATCTGTTTCAATATGGTACCGGCCATTTAACCGTGAAAAAGGTAGTAGCGATCGCTTCCGGGACAATGAAAGCCGCTTTAAATGAACAGGCTATACAGAAAATTAAAACCAGCGAGCAATATGTTCAGCAAATTGTGGCGGATAAGAAGACAGTATATGGCATCAATACCGGCTTTGGTATTTTAGCCAATACACCCATTTCTGAAAAAGATACCGCTACGCTCCAATTTAAAATACTCCAAAGCCATAGTGTGGGGGTGGGTGACCCGATACCGCTGGAAGTTGCAAAGATTATGATGATCACCAAAGTACATGCGTTGGCGCAGGGCTTCAGCGGGGTACAATTGAGCACGCTGCAAAGGATCATTTGGCATATTGAAACGATGTGATACCCGTGGTGCCGGAAAAGGGTAGTGTAGGGGCTTCGGGCGATTTAGCGCCCCTGGCTCATCTGTTTTTACCATTGATCGGTTTGGGTGAATGTTATTATAAGGGAGAAAGAAAGCCTACAGGATTCATTTTTCAAAGAGAAAATATTCAACCGGTTCAACTGGGACCAAAAGAAGGATTGGCCTTGATTAATGGCACACAATTCATCTTATCCTTTGCTGCAAAAGCCGTGCAGCGCATGCATAATTGCCTTGAAGCCGCCGATATCATTGGCGCCATGACCCTGGAATCATTGACAGGAACCAATGCGCCTTTTGATGCCCGCCTGCATGAACTGAGGCCTTTCTATGGAAATAAATTAGTAGCGCAACGGCTGCGATTGCTATTACATAATTCAGCTATCATGCAAAGTCATGTGGATTGTGGCCGGGTGCAGGATCCTTATAGTCTGCGCTGTATGCCCCAGGTACATGGCGCCAGCCGCAATGCCTGGCTGCATTTAAAAGAATTAACCGAGATAGAATTAAATGCTGTAACTGATAATCCCATCATTTTGGGAGCCAATGACACCATCAGTGGAGGTAACTTTCATGGCCAACCGCTTGCATTGCCGTTGGATTATGCTTGCTTTGCTGCTGCGGAAATAGGAAACATCAGTGATCGCCGCTGTTATTTATTGCTGGAAGGTAAATGGGGACTGCCGATGTTATTAATGAAAGATGTGGGATTGAACAGCGGATTCATGATCCCGCAATACACCACGGCCGCGTTGGTTACGGAAAATAAAACACTTTGCTTTCCAGCCAGTGCAGACAGTATTCCTACTTCCCTGGGACAGGAAGATCATGTCAGTATGGGCAGTATCAGCGGCAGAAAAGTGAACACGGTACTGGATAACCTGGAATTCATTCTGGCTATTGAATTGCTGAGCGCCTGCCAGGCCATTGAATTCAGAAGGCCCCATAAAAGCAGCGAAATACTGGAATTTGTACATGACTATGTACGTGGTTTTGTGAGATTTGCAGAGGAAGACCGGATATTTGCTGACGATATAAATAAAGTGGCTGGACTGATAAAAAGCTTTTCTTTTGTAGAGAAGGTGGATGAGTTTGCAGCAGGAAAAGGGATAAGCCTGAATCATGGATTTGAAGGATTTGATGACTGAACGGGATCGTTTTTAAAAAACTCATTTATTGGCATCCTCGAAATGCCGGGATTGAATAAGATACCCTGTTAGAAGTTTTGAAGTTTAGATTTGTAAAATAGTACCTAAATTTTCCACTAGAAAAAAAGCCCGCTCACAGGCAGGAATAAGCGAATAAGATTTTATTATCATTATTATAAACAAAAACATGAAACTTGATCTGCTTGACTTTAAAGAACTGGAATCCTTTCCTTCCGGATCAGGGATTGAATTTTTTAATGGTAAAATTTATCTTATAGGGGATGATGCTACCGACATTCTTGTGACCAACAAACGATGGAAAAAGCAAAATGAAATAAAGCTTTCGGGTAATCCAGAAAAAAATTCATTTGAAAAACCAAAGGCTGACTTGGAAGCGGTCGCTATGCTGGAGCTGGAAAAAGAAAATTACCTGATGGTGATGTATTCCGGTGCCAAAGAACCGCAGAAAAAAGGAATCCTGGTTGACGTAAAGAATGATGTGATCAATGAATTTGACTACAGTATCTTCTATGATCGCTTAAAAAGCAGCGGCATTTCAGATCTAAATATTGAAGGCGCTGTACAGGTTCATGAATTTCTTATTTTTTGTAACAGAGTCAATAAAACTAATCCTGTTAACCAGCTCATCATTACGGAGCCCGATTTTTTTCGCCGGCCAGCTGAAGCAAAAATTGATTTGCTGGATGTGGATCTTTCCGCTTATGACGGCACCATTGCCATATCCGGCCTTACCTATTCCTACGAAAATGATCAGTTGTTATTCACTACTTCCATGGAAGATGGGTTAAAAGAGGATGCGAATGGAATTGCCGCGAAAAGTTACCTGGGAATTGTAGAAAATGGTTACCGTAAAATATGGCGTCACAAAATGAAAGTAAATGAATTGATAGACTTACCAGCCACCCACAAAGAATTTAAAGGACGCAAGGTAGAATCTGTCTGTATTCAAAGTGAAAAAACCCGTAGTATCAAATTGCACATGATTGGGGATAATGATAAAGGAGAAAGTTTTTTATATAAGGTGAGGCTTAGGTTTTAGAATAAGGTTCCTGCCATCTTTTTCCGTCGCCTGGCGAATTCGATATCCAGGTGCACCTGCTAATTTGAAGACAGGCTGCCAGCATACCAGTATATACGGAAGAGGTCATTGAAAGACCCGCATTGCCGTGGTACTTAGGTGATCCAGATTTGGCATTCTTTATAAAAAATAACGACCGTGACCCAAAGCACCTGCTGGCTCGGAGACGGCTATCGGCCCTGGTTAAAAAATAAAGCGCCGGGTAAAAACGCTCCTGCAGCTTTATCTCTTATGTAACTTTGCGTGAAATCTCAATCCATAAATCTCATTAATCATGGTTCAGACAATTAAAGGCTATGATGCCATTAAATATAAAACACCGACCGGGTCCCAACTCACCTGTAAGAGCTGGATCCAGGAAGCAGCGCTGAGAATGTTGCTAAACAACCTCGACCCTGAAGTAGCGGAACGACCCGATGACCTTATCGTATATGGAGGAAGAGGCAAAGCCGCCCGCAACTTTGAAGCACTGGACAATATCATAGCCGCATTAAAAATACTGGAGAATGATGAAAGCCTTTTAATACAAAGTGGTAAGCCGGTGGGCATTTTAAAAACACATACGGATGCGCCCAGGGTGCTGATATCCAATTCGCAGTTAGTGCCAAAATGGGCCAATTGGGAACATTTTGATGAACTGGAAAAAAAG
>JAOQAL010000573.1 GCA_025963615.1 Chitinophagaceae bacterium
GATAAAAAAAATACAGATCTTAGCTCACAGTACAGCGCTCAGCCAAATCTACGCTGAGCTGTATAGCGCTCTTAGGATTTATTCATAACCATGTATAGCTATTCCAGGACGAGTCATTTTGTTTCATTAGTGAACACCATGTGTGCTGAAACCGGACAGTATTTCATTCACCGGAATACATAATAAACTGATTGCTATGAAAATATCAATTGGAACGCTATTTGAATTTCAGTATAATTTACTATCGGATATAAATGATGAATGAATCTTACTCATAATCTGACTATATGTTAAAGAACTACTTCAAAACAGCGTTGCGCGGCTTACGTATCAATACAATGTATTCGTTTATAAACATTAGCGGACTTGCTGTAAGTTTAGCGGTAAGTATACTGCTGTTGCTTTGGGCAAACGACGAGTTGGGTTACGACCACTTTAATGTAAATGCAACTAATATTTATAAGCTGGCGCCAAAATTTGGTAATGGTAATATTTGGGGCAGCACGCCTGCACCGAGTGCTATCTATGCAAAAAAGGATGTGCCTGAAGTGGCAGATGCCTGCCGCATCAGAGACAACTGGTCCGCTTCGGTATTTGAATACAATGGTAAAAAAATGCGGGAATGGCACAACTGCCTTGCTGATGCTTCTTTATTTACGATGTTCACTTACCCACTTGTTAAAGGCAATCCAAAACAACCTTTTGCAGACGCTCATTCCATCATTATATCTGAAACAACAGCCAAAACTTTTTTTGCCAATGAAGAAGCGATGGGTAAAGTATTAAAGGCTGACGATAAAAAATTGTATACGATAACCAGTGTGATGAAGGATATGCCTGAAAATTCATCCATAAAGTATAACATCGTTTTCAATTTTCAGCAGTTGGAACTGGAATATGATACTACCAGTTACTTTAAAACACTCAACAGTAACTGGGACCAATATAATTACGACACGTACGTTTTGCTGAAGCCTAATGCCAACCCCGCTGCTGCGGGTGATAAACTCGGAGCAATACACCGGCGCAGCTCTGATATACCCGCTAACAAAAATCTTACTTACGTGCTTTCCCCGCTCACTAAATTACACCTGTATACTTTAGATGGCAAGGAGCAGGGTATGATGGTTGTCCGGGTGTTTTTTATAATAGCGGTAATTGTTTTGCTGATAGCCTGCATAAACTATGTAAACCTTGTTACCGCCCGGGCGATGAAGCGCAGTAAGGAAATTAGCCTGCGTAAAATTGTCGGTGCAGGCAAGGCGGAGCTGTTTATGCAGTTTTTAAGTGAATCGCTGCTCACATTTCTTATAGCACTGGCGTTAGCAACAGCCATTATTTACTTTGTAATGCCTATATACAATACTATTTCAGGAAAAGATATTGTTTTCAAACCCTGGTCGCCTGATGTGCTTGCGGTGTATGGACTTACGATGCTGGCAACACTGCTGCTGGCGGGTATTTACCCGGCTATAACGCTGTCGTCATTCAAACCGCTAGAGGCAATGAAAGGCAAGTTAAGCGGCATTGGCGGCAAGGGCAGTTTTCGCAAAGTATTGGTAGTAGTACAGTTCAGTTTTTCTATCATGCTCATCACAAGCACGATCATCATCGGCAAACAATTAAAGTATATACGCGAAAAAAACCTGGGTTACGACAAGGAGAATGTTTTTAGCTTCTGGATGCATAATATGAACGAACACTATGATGCGGCAGCGGCTGAACTGCTCAAAGTACCAGCGATTGCAGGCGTTACAGAATGCGGGGTTGACCTCATCAATACCAGTTCGGGCAGCACCGATATAGATTGGGACGGTAAAACCGCCGAACAGCAGTCGTTTGGCATAATCCAATTACCGGTAGAAAGAAATTTTTTACAGGTTATGGGCTTGCAGCTGGTGGAAGGGAAGGGCTTTACCGGTTCACCTGCCGACAGCGCCAACTTTATATTAAATGAAACAGCCATTAAGGAAACCGGGATAAAAGAACCCGTAATTGGAAAACGACTTACTTTTCACGGTATCAAAGGAGTCATTGCTGCTGTGGTGAAAGATTTTCATTTTCAGAATATGCATCAAAAAATAGCACCTCTTTTGATGCAATACGACAAAAACTGGCGGGGAAAAATGTATGTAAAAACGACAGGTAAGGATGCGTCGCACGCATTGGCCGCCGTGGGAAGTTTATGGAAAAAATATAACCCGGACTATCCTTTTGAATACAGTTTTTTAGACAACCTGTTTGACGATTTATACAAAACGGATACACATGTGGGCCAGTTGTTTAATTGTTTTGCAATAATAACCATATTGATTTCATGTCTTGGGTTGTTTGGTCTGGTAACCTTCACCGCCGAAAGCAAAATGAAAGAAATTGCCGTGCGCAAAGTGTTGGGTGCAGGTGTGCGGCAGATAGTCACCCTGGTGTCAAAAGACTTTTTAGTGTTGGTGCTGATAGCGGCTGCTATTGCTTTTCCCGTGGCGTGGTACGGACTGAATAGTTATTTGCAGGGTTACGCTTACCGAACTAATATGAGTTGGTGGGTATATACGCTGGCAGGTGTTATAACCTTGCTTATCGCGATGCTTACCGTTGGCATTAAATGTATGCAGGCTGCCCTTGCCAATCCTGTTACAGCCTTGAAAAATGAATGAGACACGCCCATTTTGGCAAACAGCATTGAACTGTTCCAACAACAATTGTAATTATGAAAATCAGAAACATTTTTTCCATTAAGACAGGATTATTGATCGGACAGCTTTTTATTTTCAGTCAATTTGCCCGGGGACAAAGCCCGGCTACTATTTCTTTTGATTCTGCGCATTGGATACTATAGAAGTTATCGGCAATTGGTTAAATTGTGCTGTTTGTGCATTTATTTCATTAGGATAGGATCATTTTAATTTGCATATCATTTTGGTAAATTGATTCTTTCCCATACTACTCCGGAATGAGTAATATATCTTATTATTCCGTACTCTTCATCCCAAAAAATTATTTTGGGTTGTCTAGGACTTGCTTTTGGATGGTATGTATCAAATTCATATACTTTCCCTTTTTTATATTTTTTTATATCACTATTAAGATCTAAAATCATAACATTTGAATAGAGATAGTTGATGTCAAGGGAGGTTTCATTAGGTTTGTTCTTTGTAATGGTTATTAATTTATTTCCGTGAGGATCATATTCCAGATTTTTGTTTATGCACCAAACAACACCCCATTGTGGTAAATAAGTTCCGTGTTCCTCTGCTGGGTTATAGGTAGGATAAAAAAATTCTTTCTTAATAATCACCGTTGTATCAAATTCATTTTTTTCTGATCTGAATATAAGTGAATCCCCTTTATTGTAGACATCAAGCCATTTTAATTCTGACTTACTTAGTTTAGTTTTAATTCCGCAATTTAAGGTGATGACCATGCAGAAAATCAAAAATGGTAACAAAGGATAATATTTCATCGACGTTATTTTATTATCACTTTAATGGTAATAGAAAACCAATTCGTTGTTGCCAATAACAATCCCCAGTGTCAGGTTTTGTAGTTATTCCATTGTCGCCTAAGGATCAGTAACCGCTTATTATTTAAATTAATTTATAAAACCAACTAATGTGATACACTACCATTATCTCTCCCACATCAAATAACTTTCACCGTCATATGCTTTAACAAAAAAACGACTAAGATTGGCAACCAGTAATTCTATTAATTCTGAGTTAATCTCGGAAATATTTTTAGTCTTAGGATG
>JAOQAL010000579.1 GCA_025963615.1 Chitinophagaceae bacterium
CAGCGCTCCGGAAGTAAGTTTCGTATTACTAAAGACCATCCCAGGGTACTCCATACCATTTTGCTTTCCAGCCACATGTATGGCATTGGGATAAGGGTAAGGAAACCATTTAGCTGAATTATATTCGATCACCCCTTTTATAAATTCGGTTGATCTTCCCCATCTTACCTTTCCTGCTGCTTCCACAGGAAATACCGACTGTGCTAATGCCTTCCTTCCATCAGGGAGATTGATCCGTGCCGCATCCCATACAAATGCCCGTGAAGCCGCCCATACCATATCCCGCGAGTTTTTTATGCTAAAATGCCATACCCTGCTACCCTTGACTTTGCGCGCGATTTTAACTTCATTTATAGTGCGGATCGAAATTGCCGTATCAGAATTGCGTGCCCTTTCAAGGCGTGAGCGCTCTGGTATAGTAAGAACATTTTGAGGGTTCAGCAATTCGCCGGAGGCTACTACCAGCATGTCTGCAGGAACATCAAGACTAACATCATAATCGTCATAATCAAGATAAAACTCCCCGGTTACCTGGTAAGGGAGCGTATTCCAACCGGTTACGTCATCGTATACACACATCCGGGGGTACCACTGGGCTATCTGGTAAATCTCTCCGTTTGAGGTGCCCATCCTGCCCATCCGGATCGCACGGTTACCAGGTATAATGAAAGAATAATTAATTTTCAAGGCAATCTTTTCCTTGCTTTCCAACGGCTGCATCAATCTGATTTGCATCCGCGTATCATTTATGAGATAATCAGCCTTATAAACACGGCCCTTATGCCGGAGCGTTACCGCATTGATCCGATAGCCACCTTCGAACTTTCCGTCGGCAAAATAGCTTCCCTTGATTTTACTGGTTAAGACCGCCCGTGAACTGTCTTTAAAAATTTCCTGGTCAAGCTGGAGCCATAGGTAAGGCAACGGATCAGGGCTATTGTTGGAATAGGCAATTTCCACTGTTCCGGTAATGGTATGATTTGACGTATCCAGTTTCGCATCAATAGTGTAATCGGCACGGTTCTGCCAGTAACCTTTGGCCGGGGAACCGGCAGGTGTGCGGGTCAACGGGTTTAAAGGGCTCATATAAGGCAGGGGGCTGAACGCTTCATGCTGGTCATATTTCGATTTTTCGGTTACCTGGGCTATCGCCGGACAAACAAGTATCAGGAGGGATAGTACGGTTAAAAGCGTTTTCATTTTTATCTTTTTTGAATTTGTCGGATAAAAAGAAAAAAGGTTACATATTTATTTTAAGAAACCCTTGTGCAAGGCTTAGGTGTAATAATTCACAGTTTATCATACATTTTATTCATAGATGATCATACGCTTTTAACACAATGTTAAAATTAAAGTGTCAATATATCGACGGTATTTATAAATTAAAAGGTACTATGTATTGCATAGTTCTATTCAAATAGCTATTTTTGTGAAATATTATATTATTTAGCCAATCATCCTATGAAAAATCTATTATTTCTTATTTGTGTATTCGCGTTTATTCCGGTTATACATGCCCAAAATAAGTTACCAGTAATCAGGGCCGGTGCAGGCCAGGCAATGATCCGAGACGGAGAAAATGTTAAGATCGACAATTGGATACTCGATCCTAAAGCAAAACCGGATATCTATTATACCAATGTTCCAAGAAAAAACAATAAAGTTACTTTTATCACGGACCGGGACAGCATTAGTTTTGATACCCGTTACGGACAGGTGTATGACTTTGTGGTGCTAAAGGGCAACGATAGTTGTTATACCAGGATCTCGGCTAATTACCAGGGTATGGTCAACCCAGATTTGCCGGGCCAGGCAAATGGAACGGTTTCTATTCCCTTTACCATGCGGGGCAGCCGCATTCATTTCAATGGAACGGTGAACGGCCATCCAGGTATTGACATTCAATTTGACCTGGGAGCCGGCGGCTGTGTCGTGAATAAAAACTCCGTCGTAAAAACCAGGGTTAAATTTGATGGAACTACCATGCTTACCAATACGCAAGGCACCAACGCAGCGCCAACCAGCGCCAATAACTCGCTTTTCCTTGCTGGGTTAAGGTGGGATCATATTCCACTTGTACAAACTGAAAACATGAAGGATGATGAAGATCTGATCATCGGCAACTCATTGTTTGGGGACAAGATCCTGGAGATCGATTATGATAAAAAGATCATGACCGTGCATAACCGGCTGCCGGCTATGGCCACCAGTTACAGCAGTCAGCCGGTGATCTATGACCAGCACAGACCAAGGATACAGGCCACGGTAACTGTTGAGGGGAAAAACTATAAAGATTGGTTCACCTTCGATACCGGCCGGGATGGCACCATGGTGATCGGGGAAGACTTTGTGGGCCGGTTCGGTCTATGGGATAAGTTCCAAACCTTGCTAACCCTCGGCAACAAAAAGATCGTCCGCATACCAGCAGTTAAATGTGGCGCATTGACGTTCCGTGATATTGTCACGAATGCCGCCAACCCCGCCAAGCCTTCGGGCCGGCAAAGTTTGCTTGGCAATGAACTTTTAAACCATTTTAATGTGATACTTGATAACCAGCAAGGTATCATTTACCTGAAACCTAATAGTTTGGAGGGAAACTCCTATTCGGATTGGAAGTCTTTCAGATTGAAATGCATTGGGCTGGCCGCTGCTATTATTGCAGTTATAACACTAATGATTATCCTGATCAGGAGGCATATCGGCAGAAAAAAGCAATGACGTATCATTTTACGTTTCATTTATAAATGAGCGTATGGTCAGGAATGAATAAAGTGTATGATCGCGTGTGAAAAATTACATTAGGTCTAAGTGTTTGGATACAATGTTCGAAAAATGGATAGCTCATGCCAGCTGGTAGATTAGTGTCTGTCACCGTGCCAATGTAGGCAATAACAACAGGAATGTACGGCTCACCTTCAAAGCAAACCAATTCATTTTTTTGAAGGCGCAGAAAGATTTTACTTTTAAAAACGTAATGCTATCTATGTCAGAGAATGCAGCCCTATTCTGTTTCCCTCAGAATCTTCAATATAGGCTGTAAATCCGAATGCATCCGATATGTGATTTTTACCCTTTACTATTTTTCCTCCGGCTGACTCAACCTTATCTAATACCTGCTGTAAGTCGGGACCAGCGTTCAAATAAAGGATGTTTCCGGTTTGCCCCGGTGTATAAAAACCTTCGTGCTTGCATAGGGCACCGGCAACTGTTCCGTCCTCAACCGGGAATATCACGATGATAAAATCAGTGTCAAGCTCTATTTCCATCATCTCAATATCAAGTATGGTTTCATAAAACTTCTTTGCCCTTGGCACATCTGTTATAGGAATTTCAAACCAGCTTATTGCATTTTTTAATTTTTTCATAATTTATTTTAAAAGATTGAAAGTGAAATAATCGTTCCGGGAAGCGCAAATAACATTAAGATAGGGAGGATGTCAGACCTTAAATGGACAGTTAAGACCGGGGCAGGAACCGTATGGAAATATTGGTTGAATATACCATTTATTAAGAGATACAAGCCAAAAGCATAAATTATTTTTAGGTCGTGTAAAATCGTTAACGGCTGACATCTAAGCACTTATAATAAATATTTAACGCAAATAGTGCTAATTTGAACCACATTATGCACTGTAATAAAACCGTACACTTTCTGTACGAATATGTAACAAGTGGGTTCAGGGCATTAATGGTTATTTTGTTGATTTTCAATTAATTATAAAAAAGGCACGATATTTTTTGATGG
>JAOQAL010000586.1 GCA_025963615.1 Chitinophagaceae bacterium
CAGCATGACGTCCATAATAATCAGGTCAAAAAATTCATACTATATTCCTTTTAATGAGGCATAGCCATCAAAGGCGGAAGTAATTTCATAACCTTCCAGTTCAAGGTTTAGCTTAAGCGCTTCATGAAGATTTTCTTCATCTTCTACTAATAATATGGATGGTTTTTTATTATCGGGTATCATTTTGTTTTTCAGAACCGTCAGACGGAGACCGCCAGACGGGATGTCGACTATGTTTTAAAGGTCACGGTAAAATTACTGCCCGTAGGTATATTGTTTGTCACCAAAATGTCGGCATTATGGTATTGAGCAATAATTTTACACAGGTAAAGCCCGAGGCCTGTGCCCTGCGTTTTACGGGTCAATTCATTCCCGATGCGATAGAACCGTTCAAATATTTTTGTTTTTTCTACTTCTGGTATTCCTTCCCCTTCATCAGCTATTGTCAATTGAACACTGCCATTCTTTTTCAGGATACAGGTAATTGGTTTTTCTTTTGGTGAATACTTAATGGCGTTTTCAACCAGGTTATTGGTCAGCATTTGCAGTAAAAGAGTATCTCCTTTTACATCCATGTCAGCTTCAACGTCGGTAATAAATATTCTTTCGGGGTACCTGTTCTGAAACTGGAGTATACAATCTTTAAAAAGATCTGATAAATCCAGTTCTTCCATGGCGGACTTGTATCCTTCTGCTTCCAGTTGGGAAGACAGCAGGATATTATTGGTGAGTGAATTCAATCTTTCCGTTTCCACCAGTGTCATCCGGATCAATTTTTTCTGTTTTTCAGAATCCAGAGAATATTTCTGTAGTGTTTCAAGATTGAGTCTTGCAACCGAGATGGGTGTTTTTAATTCATGGGTTACAGCCATCATAAAATTTTCCTGTTGCTGGTGCAATTTAAACTGGCGGCGGGCTGCACGATAAACAAAGGCGGCCCCTACCAGAATAAGCAAAAAGAAAGTAACGCCTTCGCTAATAAATTTTATATTATTCCTCCGGTATCCCTCTTCAATTTTCGAAAGTTCATTTCTGTATAATTCCGGCGATGTTAAGCTATCGATGGTTGCAGTGAGTTGCCTTGTATTAAAATCCTTCATCTGCTCATTCTGTCTTTCCAGTGAGATGAACCACCATACGAGCGCCGCAATGATATAAGAAAGTAGCAGCCAGTAAACTATTGTAATGCGGCGTACGCCTTTTTTCCCGGTATGCAACATGGTCATTTAAAAAAGGAAATTTATTATTTCTTTTCTACCCGCAGGCCCACATTCAAGACATTCTTCAACGGGTCTTCCCGCATGATCTGCTCCAATAAAAACTTATAGGTGCCGGCTTTAAATCGCCGGGGGTCCGTTAAAGCAATCCGATGTTCATAGATATCATCCATCCCCGTGCCCAGCCAGCCTTTGTCATTTGTGGCCAGTTGAAGTTCGTATCGTGCCTTATGAACCGTGTCGCCCGGCGGCTGAGAATAAAGATTGATCCAGAGATTATTAAAATTATATTTCTCCGTATGCCTAAAAGCCAGGAATAGCTGGTAAGAAGCTGTAGTATCTTTTATAGTAAAAGTAAACTCCGGTTTGTAATCACTGCTCCAGCTATGTTTGGGCATCGTAACATTTTTTTCATATAGATCAATGGTGGTGCATGAAACGAGGAAAAGAATGCAGGAGGTAAGAAGGAAGAAGGAGAGAGTTTGGAGTTTGGAGTTTGGAGTTTGGGACCTGCTTGTCCGGCAAGCAGCTTCGGCGTTTGATGTTCCAGTATTTAAAATAAAATTAATTAAGATGTGTTTCAAGCAATAAAATTTTTTACAAAAATAGGCTAAGGGAAGGAGAAAGTGCTGGATGCTAGATGCTGGATACTAGATGCTGGATACTAGATGCTGGATGCTGGATGCTGGCTTATAAAACATTCAATATTTGCTCTTTCGCTTTTTCGAGTTCATCCTTCATCAGTACTACGCATTTCTGGATGGTGGAGTCATACGCTTTGGCACCAGTGGTATTGATTTCCCTGCCGATTTCCTGAAGAACGAAGGATAGCTTTTTCCCTTTAGATTCATCCTCTTCTGCCAGTATTGTTTTAAAATATTCGCAATGATTCTTTAACCGCACCTGCTCTTCACTGATGTCTATTTTCTCTATATAATATATAAGTTCCTGTTCAAGGCGGTTTGAATCATAATTTTCCTTTCCGACATTTTCTTCCAGCAGCCTGGTTATTCCTTCCCGGATTTTTTGCTGGCGCAGTGGTTCCAGTTTTATAACCTGCTCCTGCTGTATTGAAATATTGTCGATCCGTAAACGCAGATCTTCCTCCAGCGATTTGCCTTCTTTCAGACGATGCAGGTTCAGGTTTTCGATCGCGGTTAAAAGTACCTTTTTAAAATTAATCCATTCCTCATCCGTCAACGTTTCACTGGTGGGAATGATTACTTCCGGCAGTTTAACCAGGGTACTGAGAATATGCGATGAATCTAGATTTAATGCTTTGGACAATTCTTCCAGTGGTTTATAGTAAGCCTTTGCAAGATTCACATTGATGCTGACAGGCCTCGCATTGCCGGTTTCTTTTAAACTGATCGTGCAATCCACACTGCCCCGGCCCAACTTATCGGAAAGGACCCGACGGATATCAAATTCAAGGGGTCTTAGGAAACCCGGCAGTTTCAATTGCAATTCAAATTGCTTTCCATTCAACGATTTAATATCCACCTGGAAAGTTTTATCACCGACATTTTGTTCCGCTCTTCCAAAACCAGTCATTGATTTAAGCATGAAAAGTATTTTATTTCTATTAAAGGTATCTAATGAACAGGTTTTAAAGCAATTTTTATTTATTAAATCTATAAGGTTGGTAAAACCAGGTCGGGTAAAAGGATTGTCCAAAACCTGACAGGTTGCGTAAAATAAAAGCCCCCGGAAAACCGGGGGCCTTAATATGTGGATGGGTTAGTAAGTACAGGGAATCAAATTCCCATCACAATATTATTACTAATTTTTACTAACCAAAAAAATATTTGAATAAATTTTATTCACATTTTTTTATTATCTGTGGATAATGACTGTTCTATTGTCTATTCAATAAATCAGATCCGCCTGTTGTTGTCGTAAAAAAAAATCCCGCTGAAAATTATTCCATCTTATGAAATGCTTGCTGCATCAATGTCTCCATTGAATGAGTTTATCGTATGTAATGAAATTTATTCAATCCGGTTCATTATCTGGTCATTGATTATGGATAAAAAAACCGGTCATTTACCGTCAAAACATGTTTTGAAACTTTTTTTTGCAAAATTCGATAATCCGCTGTTTTAACGTTGCATTTGCTATATAAGCTGTTTGCAAAGACAAACATCAGGGTAATTACCTTTGCATAAATTTATTGTTATGCGGTTTGAAAAACCTGTTCCGGTAAAATGGATTGCTGAATTTACAGAAGCTGAATTGCTGGGTAATGCACTTGGAAATGCAACCGGCATCAATGAAATACATAAAGTAGAGCGGGGTGATATTGTATTTGTCGATCACCCCAAGTACTATGCTACCTGTATTAATTCGGCCGCTGATTTCATTATTATCAATAAAGAAACAGTTATTCCGGATGGTAAGGCGTTGCTGGTTGTCAATGATCCTTTTGAAGCATATTTAAAACTGGTCAACCACTTTCGTCCTTTTACCCCCTCCATGAAAACGTTCAGTGATACGGCCAGCATCGGTCATGGAACGGTTGTTATGCCGAATACCTTTATAGGCAACCATGTCATAATTGGAGATAATTGTATCATTCAGCCGAATGTCACCATTATGGATCATTGCATTATCGGAAATAATGTAACCATTCAACCCGGCACCGTCATTGGTAGTGATGCCTTTTATTATAATAAGAAAACAAACAGGGATGTTCATTATAAAAAAATGACAAGTTGTGGCCGGGTGATCATTGAAGATTTTGTTGAATTAGGGGCGGGCTGCACCATTGATCGCGGCGTAAGTGGTGACACCATTATAGGCGCCGGCACCAAGCTGGACAATATGGTCCATATCGGTCATGACACAACCATTGGTAAAAACTGTTTACTGGCTGCACAGGTTGGTATCGCGGGCGCTACGGTTATTGAAGATAATGTGATACTCTGGGGACAGGTTGGTGTAAGCAAGACATTAACCATTGGCAAAGGAGCTGTGCTGTATGCGCAGAGTGGTGTACCAGCTTCCCTGGAAGGTGGTAAAAACTATTTTGGTTCACCAGCCGTTGAGGCGAAAGAAAAAATGAAAGAATTAGTTTGGATAAAACGCATACCCGAGTTGTGGAAGAAGATTTCGGAGAAGAAGTAGTGGTTCGGTTTGTCGGTTTGAACCACGGAGGCAGGGAGGCACGGAGATACACAGGGAATTTAGAGTTTAGAAGTTTAGGGTTTCCGAAAACAGAAGCCCTTCTCAATTTATCGGAGGGTTCGATGAACTTTTGAACGAATAAACTTCTAAACCGGCTTCTGAACTAATCAGGTGTATAATCATACGGTAATTGATCCGCTAAATTTTTCCAGCTCCAGTAGCCCTGGTTGATCCAGTCTTTCTGATCTGAATAATAACCATTGTCTTTAATACCAATGGTATTCAGTAGTTCAATGTAAGAAATCTGGGTGCCTACATTTTTCGGCAGGTTGAACTTCTTTAGATATTCCGCCTCGGGTTTCGCCTTCATGTAGGTAACACTGAATTTGCGGGGATAATCCAATTCGGCCTCATTGGTACTGTCAATGAAAGCATAGTATAATGTATCGTAAGGATTGGTTATGCGGTTAAATTTCATATCATCTCTTTCATCCAGTAAATCAATCAGGAATCCATTTTCCTGTAAGGTGCTGTCGTAATAGGAGCGCACAAAATGAAGTTTGGAGCCATTATATGTTTTTGCCCGGGCCACTATCCAGTTTTGTTTTACAGCGTCGGTTGTGTCCACCTCGGAATAGAGACAATAACCCCGATATAAACTAATATCGGTTTTGTATTGATAAATAAATGAATCAAGTTGGTAACGCATATTATAGCCCAATGCCTTATTGCTTATAAGTAATGGCTCCGAGGCAAGTACCCGTAACTTGTTACTTTTTTTCAGGAAATAAAATTTCAGTGCTTCCGGATTTTGTAAAACACATTTGGCCGCATTTGGTGTAGTGCCGATGAAATTATCAATGAAGAAGCTGCCGTATTTCTGCCAGCCGTCCGGCACTTCGTTGCTGCTTTTAATAACCACTTCGCTCATGCTTTTATCTTCCTTGATCATTTCAAGTTCCAGTTTATTCGTTTCACTGCTGTTGATCCGCACCTGTTTGGTTTGATATCCTGTGTATGAAATAATCAGTTCATAACCCCCGGACTTCAGTGATAAGGAGAATTCGCCCTGTTTGTTGGTGATGGTCCCAATGGTAGTATTCTGGCAAAACACAGAGGCCCCTGCCAATGGCTCTTTGCTTGCTGAATCCAGTATTTTACCGGAAACCGAAAATTGCGCGGAAACAGAAACGGAGCATAAAATGAATATTGCTGAAAAAAAAGTCGTAGATAACTTCATAGCCCGGAATTAGTGAATAAAAGATACAATTCTGTAAACTATGGTTGCACCCTATTTATTGCGCTAAGATAGTTTTTACAGGCATTCCGGATACTTTCTTCAAGCGGGGTAAAGGAAAATCCCGGTAAAGCAAGCAGTATTTTTTTGTTGTCAAAATACGTTTTACTTTGGGCTACCGCTGCACTTTCTTTTGTTAACAAAGGTTTGGCTGAAGTAAAAAAAGATTTCAGCTTTTCTATCCGCCAGGCTATTTCACCCAAAAACGGAGTTGCCCTGTAGGCTGGCTGCTTTTTTTCAAATGCATCTGCAATGGAATTGAATAATTGTTGAAATGACCAGTTATCCCCGTTGACAATAAAACGCTCCGCATTAATATTACTTTCCATTAACAATAGCGCGGTTCTGGCCACATCTTCAACATCCACAAAACCATTGATGCCGGTAGTATACCAGGGAAATTCATCATAAATAGTTTTAAAGATCTTACTGCTTGAACTATTCCAGTCTCCGTATCCAATTACCGTGCTGGGATTTAAAATAACAGCATTTAATCCCTCGGCCATAGCCCGCCACACTTCTATTTCCGAACGGTGTTTACTGATGGCATAGGAGGTATTGATTTTGTTATCCAGCCATTTCTTTTCTTCATTCACAGGATCACCTCCGGGAGTTCTTCCCAAGGCTGCCACAGAACTGATATGTACCAGCCTTTTGATATTTTTCTCCAGTGCTATGTTTACGGTATTGGCTGTGCCTTCAATATTGATTTTATACATTTTCTTTTTATCACTGCGTGAAAAAGAAATGATCGCTGCGGAATGAATTACTTTGTCCACCCCGGTCATTGCTTCTTCCAGTGATACAGTATCCAGTACATCTCCTTCCACCCATTCTACCTTATTCAATACCTGTTCCGGAATATATAAAGGAAGTTTGCTGGCCTTACGTCGCAATGCCCTTACAGCATAGCCTTTTTCTACCAACTGCTTAATAATATAGGAGCCCACAAAGCCCGTGCCGCCAGTAACTAAAATCATCGTTAATTGAGTAATTAAGTTAAATCAGTTAATAAGTTACCTCACCCTTCAAGCTTTCTTTTTTTTAGATATGCAATATACCCATTGAGTAACTTTTATACGTGTTCTTGTTTTAGTTTAACCAGTTAACAGTCCATCACTTTGTAATTATAATATCCTTTTCCACTTTTTTTTCCTAATTCGCCTTTTTCTACTTTTTCTTTTTGAATCCATGAAGGCTTTAATCGTTCTGGTTTACCCAGCTGATCATACACAGAACAGGATACCGCATAGTTAATGTCGTTGCCTATTAAATCCATCAATTTAAAAGGGCCCATTTTAAATCCGGTGGCCTCCATCAAGGAATCAATTGCTTCCAGGTCTGCAACGTTTTCTTCTAACAACCGGAGTGATTCGATATAAAAAGGTCTTGCTACACGATTTACAATGAACCCCGGTGCATCTTTAGATAGAACCGGTGTTTTACCCATTTGCCTTGCCAGGCCTAAAATAAGTTTTGTTGTTTCGCTGCTTGTATATTTTGTATTTACTACTTCTACCAGCTTCATGATGGGTGCAGGATTGAAGAAATGCAACCCGATAACACGTTGCGGGTGCCTCAGCCCTTCCGCCATTTTAGTAACCGACAAGGAAGAAGTATTGGTTGCAAAAACGGTTTCACTATCATTAATGTCCATCAATTGGTTGAACAAAGCAATTTTTATTTCCGGTTTTTCAATAACCGCTTCGATAATTACATCTGCCAGGCAATGATGAATATCATTCGTAAAAAGGATGCGCTGCAATATTTTTCCTTTTTCTTCAGCATTCATTTTATTTTTTTCTACCAGTTTTTGTAAACTTTCTTCAAACATAATTTTAGCCTTTTCAAGGATCGCACTGTTCAGCTCATACAGGATGGTATAAATTCCTGCCTGGGCGGATGACTGTGCAATACCCATTCCCATGGTGCCGGCACCGCAAATACAGATCTGGTGAATCATGAATTATGCTGTTGGTGAAATTTTGATGATAAAGTTATGGGTTGTTGGCTTGCTATATTATAGAAGATTTAGCATTTCCAAATGCGAAGTTTGCTATAACTTAAAGAAATTTTTTTATGGAACCTGAACAATCATCGCCCGTTGTTGCCAGTGCAGCTGCAAAACCAATTACCGGCAGATTATCCCCTATTCTTTTTTTACTGGGAGTGATTTTCTTTTTTCTTCCTTTTGTTGACATCCGATGTAATAATGTATCACTGCAACAGGTAAGCGGAATTAACCTGGCGACTGGTTTTAAAATTAAAACGCCCCATGACGGCTCCTTGTTTGAAAACATGGATCATACAAATAATGATTTCAGCATTACAAAAAATGGGGAAACCAGAGAGTTGAATGGGTATGCTTTGAGTGGATTGATCACAGGCATAGCAGGATTGATCATATCCCTATTGCATTTTAAAGGCCGTGAAATGCTGGGTATGATCACTGGTATTGGTGCAGCAGCAGCGCTGGTGGGCCTGATGGCAGATATCAAATCGCAGGTAAAGATTGATCTATCGGCTAAAACGGATA
>JAOQAL010000600.1 GCA_025963615.1 Chitinophagaceae bacterium
CGGCCGATGGTTTTTTGGTCTCGATGCTAAGACAATTTCCTAAAATACTCTCTGCCATTCGCCATTAACATACATGGCTCAAAAATCAGTTAAAACAGTACCGTTTTGATGCTGTCGTATCAGATAACCGCTTTGGTTTGTATAACGCCGCAGTTCCCTGTGTCTTTATTACTCACCAGTTAATGATTAAAAGTTTTTTAGGCCGGTGGAATGAAAACATGCTTCGGTGGTGGAACTATCGCCTCATCAACCGGTTCTCCCAATGCTGGGTTCCTGATTTTGCTGATGCCAATAACCTGGCAGGCGAATTATCCCATCCGGTAAAAAAGCCGGTAACACCCATTTATTATCTGGGCGCTATTTCGAGGTTTAAAAGATGGCCGGTTGACGAAAAAAGTAACCACCTATTGGTTATTTTATCCGGCCCGGAGCCGCAGCGGAGTATTTTTGAGAACATTTTGATAGATCAATTAGTTCATTATAATGGAACCGTCGATTTTGTCCGTGGGCTGCCCTCCGCTGAAACTATTTTGCCTTCTACAAATCAACTTCATTTTTATAACCACTTGTCTGCCAGCGAATTGAATAAAAAAATGCTGGAGGCAGCATGGATAATCAGCCGTTCAGGCTATAGCACGGTGATGGATCTGGTTCAATTGCAAAAGAAAAGCATTTTAGTTGCTACGCCTGGTCAAACCGAACAGCAATACCTGGCCCATCACCTTATGCAAAAGGGCATTGCTTTTTGTGTTAAACAAGAAGGGTTTTCATTGCAAAAGGAATTAAAAGCCGCAAATTTTTTTTCATATACCATTCCTGCTACGGGCGAAAAGAAACTAGAAGAGATTGTCAGGAATTTTGTTTCAAATCTTATTTGAAAGCCTCTGCTGATTATTCAATTAATTTAGGGTAATCAAAAAACCAAAACTCCTTTTCGGCGTCGTTGAAATCATTCCAGTCTTTTATATTGAGTTTTATAGCGAAGATGCTGCAGGTTGGCATATCATCTATCGTCACTTCGGTGAGAGTATTTGCGAATTCTGATATGCCCGGATTGTGAGAGAAAATGGCAATATGATTGAAGGAATTATCAAGCTTTTTTATAACATCGTAAAAAACAGTTTGCGGGGCAGCATACAATTCTGTTTTGTAAATAATATTATTTTTATCAATGCCATATTCTTCCGCAAAAAAAGTAGCTGTTTTTTTGGCTCTTTTTGCCGGGCTGGAAATAAGGGTGTCAATAGGGATTTTTTTATCCACTAATCTTTTGGCCATGGCGGGCGCATCCTTTTTCCCCCGGTCATTCAGTGTTCTTTCAAAATCATTCACGGACTCATCATCCCAACTGCTTTTTGCATGACGGATTAGTAGTAGGGTCTTGACCTTACTACCTCGGGAAGTTGCATGAAATTGCTTCGGATCTTTCATATGCTTTTTTAAAATCCCTTTTGTTAAAAGTAAACAATATAAATCTATTTTAAATTTTAGCGTATGCCCGTGGTTAGTTAATCATCCTCTTCCAAGAGTGCGAACTGCAGGAAGATCAGATTATAGACGCCCGAGGTGGATCCCCGCAATAGTTAATCATCCCCTCCTTGGGACTATCGTGTACCTACAAGTTCGAAAGTTTAAAAATCAGTCGGAAGTTGCTTCTACCCACAAAATGTTCCGGATGGAACAAGAAAGCAATGTTATCTGGTTATGAAAATTAACGAGGGCCCAGCATCTAGTATCTAATATCCAGTATCTAGCATCTAATATCCAGCATCTAGTATCTAATATCCAGTATCTAATCTAATATCCCGCCAATAAAATCCTTCCCGTCACCGACCGGTTAGTAACCCCGTACATTCTTTCCTTCCATGTAATTCATAAAAGCTTTATTAACCACGCGGTTTCCGCCTGGAGTAGGGTAGTTGCCGGTAAAATACCAGTCACCGGTATTGGTAGGACAGGACTCGTGAAGCGCCTCAATCGTCTGGTAAATCACTTCCACAGGAATGGTGACACCTTCTGTAGTAACAAGCTGTGCTATTTTTTTTGAAATTTCTTCTGCAGTAAACGGATGATAGATTTCCTTTACAACATTTTCAGTATGTAATTTATTATTGCGTTGCAGTTCCTTACATTTTTCGTAAGCATTTTTTAGAATGGATTCCTGCCCACGTTCATGGAGCAGTTCAATAGCTGCGTTGAAAGCGATGAAATCGCCCAGTTTACTCATATCAATCCCGTAACAATCGGGATACCGTATTTGCGGCGCTGAGGAAACGATGATGATTTTCCTTGGTTTCAACCGCGCCAGCATCCTGATTATGCTTTCACGAAGGGTCGTGCCGCGTACGATGCTGTCATCAATGACCACCAGGGCATCCTGGTGAGGATGTGAAGTTCCATAGGTAATATCATACACGTGCTGAACCATATCCTGTCGACTTACATCTTCAGTGATAAAGGTGCGCATTTTTACATCCTTGATAGCGATCTTCTCCTGACGGATTTTTCGCGTAACCATTTCCGTTAATTTCTCCTCGTCAAAATCCCTCCCCCAACTCATGATCCGCTCTATCTTGATC
>JAOQAL010000601.1 GCA_025963615.1 Chitinophagaceae bacterium
TGCAAATTCAGCAAATGCAGAAACACCCAGGTGATGATTTATATCCTGTAAATTTTAATTTTTTATTCTTACTCCACCACTGAGCAAAGTACCTTTAGCATTTGCAGCAGCTCCGGGTTCACATAAAGCAGGTCTGCCCGTCATGCATGGAATACAATGCCCGCAACTTGGCACAAAGGAAAACACAACATGATCCCCGGGTTTCAGATCATTTACTCCCGGGCCACACTCTATTACTTCACCTGCCGCTTCATGACCTAATACCATAGGCATAGGTCTTGGCCTGTTACCATCAATAACAGACAAGTCGGAGTGACAAAGGCCCGCAGCATGAATTTTAACCAACACCTCTCCCTGTAAAGGATTACTTAGATCAACCTCTTCTATTACCAATGGATTACTTTCGTTGTAAGGCCGGGGCTTACCCATTTCATAGAGCACTGCAGCTTTTATTTTCACTACCTTTTTTATTTTAATTTGGATGAAAAAATAATCTATTAATCAATAATATCTGAAACGCTATTTAGATTTTACAATAACTTCCTGCACCTTAATGGCTTTCCTGATATTTCCATCTTCTGTTTTATATTTAAAATCTGAAAATACAATCAGGAACCTGTCTGCGCCTGTAGCTAAAAGACCCGTATATCCGCATGAAAGAGAAAGATCAGCTGATTTTTTGCTGTCCGGGTTAGGGACCATTTCAAATGGGTCTGTCCATTTCTTATCTTTTCCACTGGTAGAGAAACGCAGCTGAACTCCCGGCCGGCCGGAAGCCATTACTACTATACCATTATCCAACTGTAATAATTGGGGCAATACCCCTGCAGAGGCAATAGCTTCAGGGTTAGTCCATGTTTTACCCATATCCCTGGAATAACTGGCATACATGGGGCCGATACCGGCTCCATCAGTTGTTCTCATTACACATAAAAAAGTTCCGTCTTTAAGAATTTCAAATGCAGGTTCCGTAAATCCCATCCGTTCATTCTGCCGGGGATCAGCAGCAATGTCGCCGTGATAAGGTATTCTTCCCTGTATACGCCAGGAATGGCCTTGATCTGTTGACCTATAAAAGAAGACGCCGGATCTTGGATCAGTCAATCCATTTTCTCCAATTAAAAATCCGGGATAAACACCGGTAATGAGAGAACCATCTGTAGCCACATGCATATCTCCCCACCATACAACAGGTACTAACCCTGACAGGCTATACCGGGCAGCATTGGGATCATATAAAGATGCCTGTTCTTCTTTCCATTCGGTATCCCCGTTTTTAAGACGTTTTAAAAAAACACCCTTGCGGCTTTCGGGCAAATCATGCAGTTTATAAAAAGTATAAGTTGATCGTCCATAATTCTCTGTTCCTGTTCCTACTGGTTTTGGAAGTTTTAACTCTTCCACTTTAATGGGCTTGGGGGTTGTGATATCCAGGCGGTCACCATTCGGTAATAACAAACCTCCCACTATTTCGGGTTTTTCAGGCACTTTCCATGTTTTACCTCCATCAGCAGAGGCAGCATAACCGGCATTATCTGTACCATATGCCTGTATGGCATCTATGGTCAGATTCCACTTTACCTGTATTGAACCGTCAAGCCTGCGCCCGATATGCGGAAACTGAAAAAATCCCCATTTTTCCGGCTTTGATGCTACACTCACGGTGACAGGCTCATTGAATTGTATCTTCAATAAATTTCTGTTGTTACGTTTATAATTTACTGTGGTTGCCGAATAGGCCGGAATTCCTTCGAAAAAAATCATAGGCCCGTTTGCCGGTATTTTTTCTTCAACAACCTGTACATTTTTACCGGAACCGGTTGTGTTTTGAACAGTGCTACATCCACATAAAATGCAGCTGTAAAGAGTGAAAAAAAATAGCTTTTTCATAATTGTATTTTAATTTTTTGAGGATGTTACTTCCATCTTAACATCCGAAATAACCGGGCCGTTGCCGGAATTAGCGCTATTCAAATTAAGTTTGTATTGGAAGGTTTGTTTTCTTAATATCTTAACCTGGTAAATTACTGCATTTGATGTTTTGGAAACCAGTTTAGGAATTATTGTTTCTGTTTTTCCTGCATCATTCATAATCATGATTTGGGTACTAACGAACTGTTTTTCATTGAAACGACCGGTTATGGTCAGATCAAAATTTTCGCTGTCAGAAGTGTTAGATATTTTTTGTGAAGTGTATGTTTCATAAGAATTTCTTTCGGCCATACTACCCGGATCGGCGCTTATCCGCGAATGCGGGCCAAAGCTTGGCATGTGTGTTGAATTGCTTAAGGAATAACCATTTTTATCTCCCCAATAAATTACAGCACCAACCCCATGCATGCCGCCTGTTGGTGTCAGGCTTCCATTATACACATCTGCACCTGTATGATTATATACAATGATATCCTGGTATCCATCTCCATTAAAATCCAAAACAAGATTGGCACCTGATGAGTATGCCGGAAGGCTCACCCTGCCTTGATCTGCAGGAAATCCATCTTTATCGGGTTGCAAAATAAACACACCTGTTCTGCGGGAAATATCGGCATGATAATTAGAAATTACTACATCCAGTTTACCATCGCCTTTCAGTTGGGCAACTGTTCCGCCGTTAGCACCAAATGTGTGAAAAGACCGTTTGTTATCAATGGAAAATGATCCTTTATTATTGATCAGCACCCACGATTCTATATCATAGGATTTTGTATCATCATTTTGCAGGTTTTCGGTTAGTATGTCAAGCCATCCATCCTTATTAAAATCTGCCATTGAAACTCTTGTGGTTAAAACATTGGTAGAAATGATCTTTGGTTCAAGGAAATGAAATTGCCCTCCGAGGTTGCTGCCTAACAGGATGCTGATTTCTTTATGGCTGCATGTAACAGCGTCTAAAAGCCCATCATTGTTTAGATCTCCTACTGCACAGGAGTAGGCCTGATGTTTAAAATCAAATAGCTGCATTCTGTATTTCCTGTTCCCAAGTCCGAAAAACAAAGCAGCCTGCGGCCCGTCTATAGGGGTAGCAAGAATATCAAGAATACCGTCTTTATTAAAATCGGCTACATTCACTGAGTTTGCCCTGAATGGAACTGCCAGTTTTGTAAATTCATTGCTTCCGGGATAATTATAAATATCATAGTGGATGGAAACCTTATAACCTCCTTCCATCAAATGAACTAAAGCTGCTTTGCCATTATCGTCCATGTCTGCAAAAGCCATATTGGTTTCAGGAGACGAAGATGGCACCCGGCTTAAATTAGCTGAATTATATATTTTACCGGAATTGCCGTGATAG
>JAOQAL010000666.1 GCA_025963615.1 Chitinophagaceae bacterium
CGGCCGATCTTGAATAATGGATATTGTACCCTTTAAGTTGCAAAAAAGGAAGCTGTGGAAACTCAGCTCTCAGCACCCTTTCCACGGACCCCTCGCCAGCCAGCCATAGCTCACAGTCCAGGTGGAGCAATGCTTGGATAACCGGTATGCAGCGGGTGGCATGCCCCAACCCCCAGTCCAACGGAGCCACCAGAATACGGGGTTTTCCGGGTATTTTATCGTTTTTCTCTTGATTTGTGTTAAATTTTATTAAGTTTTTAATACTCCCCACACTATTTTTTACACAAAATAGTTTTATTTTTAAAGGCGGAATTGAAATTTATGCGGCTAACCAATAAAATAGTAGCTATCTTTTTAATAATGGGCATTTTTTTTGCTGCTGGTTGTAGCCGTAATTACTATTCCGGCACAGGTAAAGGCAGTAATTGTGGGTGTCCAAGTCACAAAGGAATGTCTGGTTATTAGTAGTAGCCGGCAATATTAAAGCATAAAAAGGCTAATGATCTATGAAAAGCACGAACCGAGATTTGCTTGTCCTATTAAAAGATGACTCAATGAGCGAACAGGCTATTGAGCACCAGGTAGAATGCCTGCATTATATTTTGCATAGCACTGAATCTCCCGATCAGTTTTGCATTTCTCATGAACTCGTTCATCGTAACCGGATTACCCAAAACCACAGCAAACTTCTAAAGGCAATTTCAGGAACTGAATTAAAGCCCTTTCATTTTCTTATCGGAAAAAATTAAGCTTCTCTTTGTAGGTTAATAAATAATAGTTGCGCCAATTATCGCTAAGGGATTTTGGTATGGGATTACTATTTCAAATTTAATAGCGGTCATTATACTGGTTGATCCGGACAGCTATCAGGCTGTGTACCTTCACCAAAGGCATAGAGTCACAGCGGTATTGACTACAAACTATCGTTAGGCCCTATTTGGGGTCTTTTTATTGAACCCCATGGAATCAAGGCATATAGGCTAACAGCTAGATAACGAAAAGAACTATTTAAGTCAAAGGTATCCATGCCTCCAGGGCCAAAACAATCCTCTGAAATGTTTAAGGAATAACCTGGCTTTGTTGAACTTTGAGAGAGATAAAATACAATTTTGAAACACAGGAGACACCGAGGCACGGTGACACGGAGGTGTTTACAAACTATCGTTAGGCCCTATGGGGGGGTCTTTTTATTGAACCACATAGAAAACGAAAGGAACTATTTTAAGCTAAAGGTCTATGTGGCTCCCTCTTCGGTTCTAAACAGAGTAAGAATTCAAAACCTGGCAACCTTCTTATCCAGGTTTTAACAACTTGTAAAGAAACTGTTTTTAGTATTTATTCATCTTATAGCTGAATCAAATGGTTTATGACTATGAAAAAGATCTTTACACTATCATTAATTCCAGTTATTGCAGTTTTATTTCTCGTTGGTTGCAGCAAACGTTCTTATATTGATTTTGACGAACGATACTGGCTCTCACAGGAAAGAGGAGATGTTGTTTACAGCAGTCCCGACTGCGATTTTTACATTGTGGATACGTATAATGGTTATGCGGTGGTTCAATCCTGGAATGGATATCGTCCTTTTGAAGGAACCGTGTTATATGGTAATTTCAGTAGCGATGGAACAAGAGACTTTTATGATCGCGCCAATGGTATATTAATAAGCGGCGATGTGAGGGATTACTGGCTTACCTATAGTGCAGCCCAGCAGGCACTCGATTACAATTGTAATTAACAATCTCATTCCTATGAAAGAGATGCTATATAACTGCCCTGGTTTTCCGGGGCAGTTTCTATTTTTGGGATGCAGTGCAGCTATAAACAGCGAAACGTCGTACATTTAATTCCTTGCTTAAAACAGTACCAGCATGATAAAACATTTTTTTTCTCCATCGCCGCTTTGGCAGCAAAGCGGGCTCACTTTAATACGCATTATTGTTGGTTTGTTTATTACCTATCACGGACTGGAGGTCTTTGATCGCCAAAAGATGGTCGACTATGCAAAATGGTTGACTGATCTACATTTTCCTTCACCAGTACTTATGGCATATCTTGGAAAAGGAATGGAATTTGTTGCTGGTTTTCTGCTTCTTCTTGGCTTCCTGACACGACTGGCTATAATTGCTTTGATTGGTACCATGCTTATTATCACATTCGGGATGGGGAAAGGAAAAATTTTTATGGAGGATCAACACCCCTTTTTATTCGTTCTGTTATTTCTTGTAATTTTTTTTACAGGACCCGGCAAATTCAGTCTTGATTATATTTTATTTAAAAAAAGAACAGCGAGTGTAATTCAAACGGATTAAATCGTGTTGGAATAAAAACATTAACTGAGTTTTTTCAATGCATTTCTGAGCGTTTCAAGCATTTCTTTGATTTCTTCTATTGTACAGGTACCTACGCTCAGGCGATACCAGGCACTGCTGCGATCAGCACCGAAGGCATAAAATGGAACAATAGCTAATTTGGCCTCGCTCAGGAGGTAAGCTGTTACTTCACCCTGATCTTTCAATATTTTACCGTCTGCAGTTTTTTTACCGGCCAGTTCAATTTTTATTGTAAGATAGATGGCTGCCTCAGGCGCAATAGCATCTACTGTAAATCCGTCATTTTTCAACTTCATGAATCCCTCATAAATTTTGCGAAGCCTTTCTTCAATGCCATTTTTAAAATGTGCCAGGTATTTTTTTATGCCCTCCCGGTTATTACTGAGAAAACAGGCCGTCGCTTTTTGTTCGGCCATGGGCGCCCAGGCCCCAAGATGGGTAAGTATTGCTTTCATCTTGCTGGTTATATCCGCGGGTCCGAAACTCCATCCTACCCGTACACCAGTAGCTGCAAAAACTTTGCTAATGGCATCAATGAAAATGGTATAGTGCCGCATCTCGCTTCGAAGCGAGACAGGATTATAGTGCTTAATGTCCCCGTATGTCAAATGCCAATACATTTGATCATACATCACGTATAGTTTTTTTTCATTTTTGCCGCGTCGTTTATTTTCTTCAAGGACCAGGTCGCAGATAGCTTCCAGTTCTCTTTTGCTAAATGTAGTGCCGGTAGGATTTTGGGGCGAACATAGGGCGATCAAGGTGGCTTCCTGAATATAAGGACGAATGGAATCCGCAGTAGGCATAAAATTATTTTCTGCCGTCGCTTCCAATACAATATGTTTCCCTTCTACAAAATGAGTGTAATGGTTATTATTCCATGAGGGAACTGCATAGATAATTTTATCGCCTTTATCACAGATAGCCCGGAACACCGCATAAATTAATGGGCGTCCGCCGGAAGCTACCAGTATCTCGTTGATGCCATAATCAAGTCCTTCCATATCTTTCGTAAATGAAAGAATGGCTTCACGCAAGTCAAGGTTCCCTTCTGCTGCCGGATAGTTGGTGAAATGATTGCGATAAGCTTCTACAATCGCATCTTCCAGTTCCTTTGGGATAGGAAAAATAGAAGGGTTAAAATCACCAATGGTATAATTATAGATTTTTTCACCCTGGCGGATCTTCTCCCGGATTTCTCCGCCGAGTTTTACAATCTCTGACCCGATCAATGTTTCAGAAAGATGAGACAACTTCATTTCCATGTTAATGCTTGTAATTTTTGGGAATTATCTACGTGTTGGGACAAAGATAAATAAATAAAAAAACCGGCAATTTTGCCGATTTTAAATCTTTACCGCTTTCCTTCTCAAAGTCTTTTTGTGCCACTTTTTAGCTATTCAGTCACCATCTGGATGGTATGCGAAGTATTGCACGGATTCTATAAATAATGTACCTTTTATTTTATTATTGTCTATTGGAATTTATGGTTTCAGTTGTTTAAGTTTGTCTTTCAGGTATTTTATTTCATCTTCAATTTCCCTGATCTGTGTGCGGATTGCTTTGCGTTCGTTATAACCGGCATTCTTGGACAGGGCTGATTTATATTTTTCTGATTCCTCTGTAAGGTTAATTAATAAAACCTCAATTCTTTCCTGAATTTCATTAGTCATAGGTTCCTGGTTTAAGTGCTATACTTATTGGCATAATAACCGTGCCTTTGTCAATGATTATCCCCGTTCCAGGTCTTCCAATGCCTTATAAAGCTGGGCAAGTTTTTGATTTAATTCTTTAATTCTTAGCCGTATTGATTTGCGCACTTCCAGTATTTCATCTCTTGTCAGGGATTCCGCATAGGTTTCCTGTTCTTTTTGAATTGAGTTCAACAGAGTATCAATCTGTAATCTAACAGTGTTCTTGTCCATTATTTGAGGGTTAAAAATTAAAGGACCAATGCTTAGTTCTTAGAGGTTGGGGGACCAAGTGCTGAGCTGAATCGTCAGCATTTTAAATTGAAGCTCTCAAGATTGTCAGAACCTATTAGTAATCTACAATTTATAAATGGCTTTGCCAAAAGGCTTTTATCCTGGTTTGGGATCGTAGTCTAAAACGCGGATAGAACTAGTTAGAATTAGGGTGCTTGCAATATTCCCAATAATCAAGCATGGCTTTGACCTGTTTTTTAATGCCTTCATAGTTACTGGGCTTTACAAAAAAGCCTTGCACATTCATTTTTGTAAAAGCCTCAGTAACAAAATCAGGGTTTGCATTTGTAGAGTAAAAAACAAAGGGGATGGTCTTTATGCTTACATGATAGTCCTTATCGAGTTGTTTTTTTATATCCAGTCCATTTTGCCCGGGTAAATTAACATCACAAATGATGATAAAAGGTTTATCGGTTGTAGTCTTTAGATATTCAAGGACCTGCTGGCCATTGGTGAACCAGATAATTTTGTTTGTTATGTTTAATTCGTTGAGTACATCCTCCAGAATGGCTTTGTCATCCGGATCATCTTCAATTAAAATAAAAGGACCTGACTTTGCCATTGAAAAATTTTGGACAATGTAACGACAATTCGCAGATTTATCCTATTCTTAGTTTTATTTTCATTCTTTAGGTTTTGCCGGAATGATACCCATACGCTGCGGACCATAACGGACACTAAATAGAAGGCTTAACGAATCAAAAGAGGCCTTAAGCCTCGTTTTCTTTGATGGCCCTTATCAGTTGAGGTTCCAGGTCGGTTACCCAGGGAGGAAGGCTTCGCCGGTCTTCTATGCCCCAATGTCC
>JAOQAL010000661.1 GCA_025963615.1 Chitinophagaceae bacterium
TTTACAAAATAAATTAAGGCGGCCATATCCTCGTTGGAAATATGACATATTTCATGCGATGGCATAAACCAAAGCGATTTATTATCTTTTCCCAATCCATGGCGAAGCACCCGTATCCAGTCCTCGTCTTTAAAATTGATGCCGCCTTTACCGCTTGTTATATTAGCTGCATATAATAGACCCAGGGGAGATTGCTCATCTAAAAAAGCCCTGCCGCCGGCAAGGTTGTGGCCATGGCAACCTTTGCAGCCACGGATTTCAGCAATATGGTTGCCTCTCATGTAACTGGCAGAATCAGCACGAAGGACCAGGGTTTGCGGCTTCACCACATACAATTTATTAATCCTGGATTCGGTTCTAAAATAGACAATGGTAACAAAAATGATGACCAGCGCAAACAGGCAGCCCAGGGTGATGAAGGTCCATTTAAAGATTTTCTTAAGCATAGAAAAAGGGTGGTTTATTTCCCGATCGTTATCAGGATGGTAAATGATTAGGTTGCTGCTTGTTGGGGCATCACGGTTTAAAACATGGCTGCGTTCCTTCGACCCTTGCGCATTTCCTGGTTCATCTCCGGAAGAACTCTTGCCTGTGTCGGTGATCCGCTATTCTTTCCTCTTGTTTGTCTTTACGGGTTTGAATCTACAATTAATATTGTTATTGGGAATTTTTTGATAAAAAAATTTGTAGTCCGCCCGGGAAAAAAGCTGATGCCAGACCCCGGGATAAGAAAACCGAAAATCGAATACATAATTGCCTGGTCAAAGAAAACAAGTTTTTTTGTCGCAGATCCCGGTCGCTATCGCATTGGCGTCAAGCTAATTTCCAGTTTGTTGTGTGCTGTCAAGAGAGTAGCGATATAGCGTCGAAGTCACAGTAGCACTTCAGCCCCATCAGGGAACCGTCCGGAAAACAGCCTGTCCCGATTTTTATCGGGAGGGCGTATTCGTTTTTCCCGATAGACATCGGGACTTTTTTTGTCGCAGATCCCGGTGACTATCGGGACTGCTTTTTTTTCCACAAAAAAAAGTAAGAGAAAGAAACAGCTGATAATTTAGGAAGATGCCTTAGCCAAACAAAAAGAAAGGAAAAAAGCAAGCAAAAGCTCATTAGAAAAAGAAAAAAGCTGATGCCAGAGCCCGGGATAAGAAAACCGAAAGCCGGATACATAATTGGCAAATCAATGAAAACAAGTTTTTCTGCCGCAGGTCCCTGGTGACTATCGCATAGGCGTCAAGTTAAGATATCTACGCCGGTGTAAAAGCAGGCTGGATAAGGAATGGAAAAGAAAAAGTTACGCTGGCAAATAGAAATCATCTTTAAGCCATGAAAACAGGATTTAATCTGCAGCAGGTTTTACAGGAAGGCTGTACCAATGAACACAGGGTACGGGTAACTATTTTTCTGATGCTGCTGTTTAGGTGTCTATTTATGCGGAAAATGTATGTCCCTATAAAATATGATTGACGGGACACCGGTAAAAGAGTAAGTCTTTTAAAATTACTTATGCATGCCTGTAACAACTTGAAAGAAATAATAGCCCATACCAGATAAACTTTTAAAAGAAATTGTCCTGTTCCATGGCTGTTATGATAAACGCCATGACAGGACATGCGGATTAAGTCAACAGAGTGGAGCGGAAAATAATAAAAATCAATACAATTTTCCTTTCAGCAATTCTTTAACTCCGCCAAACCATTCATCTTTTAAAATACTTAATACAATACTGTTTCTGCGGGCGCCGGAGAAGGTAGGCGCATGACTTCGCAAAATGCCTTCCACCGTACAACCAATATTTTTCATAGCTTCTACTGACTTTTTATTATTAGCATCGGCGCGGAATTCAACCCGTTCTAATCCCCAGGTTTCAAAAGCGAATTGTAATAATAAAAATTTGCAGTGGCGGTTCAGGCCGGTTCGCTGAAATTGTTTTCCATACCAGGTATACCCGAGTTGGGTAGTCTGATTCATGGGCTGTATATCATAGAACCGGGTACTCCCTGCATGAACATTATTCATTTTATCAAACACGATAAAAGGATATTCGTTTTTAGCCGTTTTATTTTTCATCGTCGCTTCAATATATCCTTTCATGCCTTCGGCACCAGCGGGACTTGAAAAGGAATATTGCCATAGTTCCGGTTCATTCATTGCAAAAGGAAGAAGCAGGGGGTAATCATCAGCGGTGAGTGGGCGAAGTAATACCCGTTCATCTTCCAGGGTAATGTTTTCAGTAAAAATATCGTTGATCATTTTTATACCCTTTTTATATCAGCTCCTATATTTTTTAACCGGGTGTCGATATTCTGATAGCCTCTGTCAATCTGTTCAATATTCTGGATGGTGCTTTTTCCTTCGGCGCTTAGCGCGGCGATCAACAGCGCCACACCGGCCCGTATATCCGGACTGCTCATTGTAATGCCACGTAGCGGTTGTTCCCTTTCCAACCCTATTACCACAGCACGATGCGGATCACATAGAACAATACGGGCTCCCATATCAATTACCTTATCAACAAAGAAAAGGCGGCTTTCAAACATTTTCTGATGAATTAATACACTTCCCCGCGCCTGGGTGGCTACTACCAATACAATGCTTAACAGATCTGGCGTAAAACCTGGCCACGGATTATCATAGATCGTAAGAACCGAACCATCGAGGAAAGTTTGTATTTCATAGATATCCTGCGCCGGAATATGAATGTCATCTCCTTTAAAATTCATTTTAATCCCCAGCTGCTGAAATTTTTCAGGAATGATACCCAGGTGTTCAATGCCAGCGCCTTTAATCGTTATATCACTTTGCGTCATGGCGGCGAGGCCGATGAAAGAACCTACTTCAATCATATCTGGTAACATGCGATGTGCGGCGCCTCCTAAATAACTGACACCCTCAATAGTTAATTGATTGCTGCCAATGCCACTGATCCGGGCTCCCATACGGTTCAGCATTTTGCATAACTGCTGTATATAGGGTTCGCAGGCAGCATAATAAATAGTAGTGGTTCCTTCCGACATGACGGCTGCCATCACAATATTGGCGGTACCTGTAACAGAAGGTTCGTCTAATAATAAATAAGTGCCTTTGAGATGGGGAGCTTCCAGGTGAAAAAATCCATCTTCCTCATGATACGTAAATTTCGCGCCGAGTTTTTCAAACCCGATGATATGGGTATCCAATCTTCTTCTGCCGATTTTATCACCACCCGGTTTAGGAATAAACGCTTTACGGTAACGGGCCAGCATAGGTCCGGCCAGCATTACAGAACCGCGAAGCCTGCCGCTTTTTTTTCGGAATGATTCGCTATGCAGGTAATCAATGTTTACATCATCTGCCTGGAAAATGCAGGTATCCCGCTGCGGCCGTTCAATTTTCACATTCATATCCCCCAGCAATTCAATTAAAAGATTTACATCCAGTATGTCGGGAATATTTGTAATAGTTACTTTTTCGGGAGTCAGCAATACGGCGCTTATAATTTGCAATGCTTCATTTTTGGCGCCCTGCGGAATAATTTCGCCGGATAATTTTTTTCCACCAATTACTTCAAAAGAGTCCATGCTTTATAGTTGACAGGTTCGTTAGTTGAAAACAGATATTGCAAGGTATTTTTTTGGCCGGGAATATTTATGAATAACCTTTTTATTGATGGGACATAATAAAAAAAGTTGACAGGAAAACCTTATCAACTTTTTAATAAATTAATCTTACCAGCCTTCCTAATATCTTTTCTTTTTGAATTTACCGCCACCACCTCCACGATCATTCCGGTCCATACGATCATTGCGATGTCCGCCGCCACTACTTCCGCCGCGTTGTTGGAACTTTCCTCTCGGCTTTCCGTAACTGCCTCGTTGATTTTCCGGCTGTGGACGAAATGCTTTCACATAAGGGGTATTGGTAAAGGTGAGTTGCCCTTTTGTTAAATTGGTCAATTCACTTTGAATAGCATCATCATGTACCTGTTCTTTATGCCAGTTATTATAAGCCAGTTTCATATAGTATGCCACGGCATTGGCAAAGCCCAGTCGTTTATCAGGATCCTCTTCTTTCAGTGCTTTATCAATTACGATCTCCAGGTTTTTACCCAGATGCGAAAATTTCGGATAACGCTTAGGGTAATCTAAGGGTTTTGGCTTAGCCTTTAGTGTTTCGCGGGTAGGTATCGGGTAAGGAGATTTTACATCCAGTTTAAAATCAGAAATAAGAAAAAGATGGTCCCATAGTTTATGACGGAAATCTTCTACGTTCTTTAAATGCGGATTCAGAAAGCCCATTAATTCGATAACGGCATATGCATTTCCCTGGCGGCGTTCAGGATCTTCAATACTTAGTAAATGCTCAATCATTCTTTGAATATGACGCCCGTATTCACGCATTACCAGGTAATTTCTTGTCGTATTATACTCCATGTAACAAATTTAAAGAGGAAACAAAAGTAATCAAATATTAGTGAGTACTAAATATGAAGTGCAAACCCGGGCTAAAATTTTCGATTTTGGTGGGGCTAACCCGTTATCCGGGCATGATTTACTGAGATTTGAGCAAAAATAAGGGGCCCCGAACCAAGGCCCCTTTTACAAGCCACCATCCTCTTCCACCTAAGAGGTCATTTAATGAGAAGTTGATTAACTCAGGACTCCCGACTTGTTCCATTGTCATCTTAATCCAAATACACGCCCGTTGTAACGCACCAATCTGCCTGTTGTTACCGTCTATTATTTTAATTTCTTTATTAACGATTGTTTGTCCAAATGCATTGGCAATGAGTACCAATATTTTTTCCATTTTATACTTATCAAATTTGATACCAACAATGCCATTAGATGGATTTGTATATAAAGAAAATCTGGATATCAATGATTCTTTAAAATCGATTGATTTAATGGAACTTAGCAGGTTTTTCCCAGCGATGAATTTCTGTCTTCTCCTGAAAAAATATTTTCCGTTAATATTGTTTCCTGTGAATAAGTAATAATAGGAGATAGATCCACTAGGGTAGGATTGTTTTTCAACTATTTCAGCCCGGGTAAAACTACTTCCAGCAGTATGGACCCATTTCAACATACTCTGTTGATTTTACAGATTCGTTCGATGCTGGATAAAATCAGGGAGTAGAAGGGAGTAGCGATATAATGTTGAAGTCATAGCACAAAGCCTCATCAGGGAACCGTCCGGTCCCGATTTTTTATCGGGAATTCTTTTTGGCCAACTAAAAAGCAAGTATTGGCGAAAAAATATTTGACCCAGATTTTTATTTTGCTAAATAATTTGCCTGCTTAGTTCTGTTCTTAAAAAATCAAGGGAGTAGCGATACACTGCTGAGGTCACAGTAGCACAATAGCCTCATCAGGGACCCGTCCGGAAAACGCGGCGTATTCGTTTTTCCCGATAGCCATCGGGACTTTTTTTGTCGCAGATCCCGATTTCTATCGGGACTACTTTTTTTTCCACAAAAAAAAGT
>JAOQAL010000663.1 GCA_025963615.1 Chitinophagaceae bacterium
GTTGGCCAGCGGCAGGGGATAGGCTAGATTATATTTTGTCTTTTCACTCCTTTATTTTTTTGAATGTGAAATAAATCGGATATTCATCAATACCACAAAATATACAGTCATGAAAAATGTAATTTTATCGTTTTCAACGATCTTTTTCCTTCTGTTCTCATTTTCAATTTCTGCACAAACCAAAGACAGCACAGATTATTTTATCGGTAATTGGAATGTGCTTTTGAAAGGTCTTCCCCAGGGCGATACTAAGATGTTTGTAAACTTTGAAAAGAAAGATACAGCCCTGTCAGGCACGATCCTGGACTCGACCAAAACAGAGATCGCGAAAGTTTCGAAAATTGAAAAAAAGGGATATACGGTGACTGTATATTTTACCGCCCAGGGTTACGATGTTTTCCTGTTTATGGAGAAGAAGGATGAGGATCATATAGCCGGGAATATGCTGAATATGTTCGAGGCCGTGGGCGACCGGGTGAAAGAAGTAAAATAGAGTAGCGTTTTTTTTTGCTCCTGGGTGGTCAATTTAGAAACACCTCTTATATCGCTGGTTTGTTCATTTTTTTTGCCAAAAATGCCACAGGCACGAATCAGTCCTTAATAAACTCCTGATCTTTCGTACAACGATCTTGGCATTTTTGGAACCGTATGCTACATTTGACGATATTAAATCCTGTTGCATGCGGCGCCTGACCATCTTCGTTATTATACATTTATTGACAGTGCTTCTTCATGGGCAGGACCAAAAGCATTATAATTTTATACATTACCCGTCAGAGTCCGGCATCATTTCGCACCAGGTGAATACCGCTGTTCAGGATGAGGAGGGTTATATGTGGTTTGGCACCACGAACGGTTTACAACGGTTTGATGGCATCCGCTTTAAAACTTTCCGGCACAATGAAAAAAATCCTACTTCTCTTCCATCCAACCCGGTATGGCAGTTGCTGGTTGACAAGAAAAAGAATCTCTGGTTGTTGCTGGCAGATGGTAAGGTAGGCATATTCGACACGCGCAACTTTACATTTAAAGAGGTTGCAACCAAATTTAAAGGACCGGTATCCCCGAACACCCTGTTGAAAAAATTAATTACCGATGAAAAGGGGAATCTTTTTTACCTGGTCTCGGGCAGCGAAGTGATCACATTTAATGAAAAGGCCGGCGGGTTTTCCTTCGAATTTAATTTCTTCAAACAAAAAGGGGATTGGCGTATCCATGATTTTATCGGGCAACCCGGTACCGGAAAATATTGGTTCGCCATTGAGAACGGTGGCCTTGCCATTTATAACAATATTACCGGGGCCCTGAGTTACAATGGCAGCAATACAGAAAGAGAACCTGCTATTGATGCCTTTGACAAAACGAAAACCTATAACAACCTGTTTTTTGATAGACAGAACCGTTTATGGACTGTTCACTCAAGCGAGCAGGCAATGATTAGTTGCTATAATACCATCGCCGGTTCTTTCCTGGTGAAAAACCTTTCGTTGTACCCACAAGTGAAAACTTATTTTCAAGTCAAACGGTTCATGCAGGAAAAGGATGGAACTATCTGGATACACGGATTGTTTTTAATGGCCTGGTTCGTGGACAAAGAAGGCAGGTTTCAAACCGTACACAACGGCTACCAGAACGAGCGCAGTATTTCCTATGAGATGGTACATTGCCTGTATGAAGACAGGGAAAATAATATATGGGTGTGCACTGATAATAATGGCCTTTACCGTTTTAATCCTTCGAGGGAATTTTTCACTAATATAGATCATATCAACCGGGCTACCGGCAACAAAGGTGATGGTAATGTCATGTCCTTTATGCATACAAAATGGGGATACCTCCTGGTGGGTACCTGGAATGACGGACTCTACCAGTATGATCAAAACTTTAATCCGATACCGGTCGATATAAAAGGGATCGATAACAAACGCGGTCCTTTTATATGGAACATTTTTGCATCCAGGGACAGTAATACATTGTGGCTTGGATCACAACCTGGTTTTTATGCGGTGGACCAGCTACACCGAAGCTCCCGTCATTTCAATCCGCCCATCCTGCAAAACGGTACGGTCCGGCAGATTGCGGAAGATAAAAACGGAGACCTCTGGCTAGGGACACAAAACAACGGATTATTTAAATGCAGCATCAGTGGGCAAAAGGGCCTTGCCGTTGATAGCGTAACAGCCATTACCGCTGTTCCTTCCGTGCAAATCAATAAAATAACCATTGATCGTAGCGGGATGATCTGGACAGGCACCCCTGAAGACGGATTATATGTACTCGAGCCTGCAAGCGGTAAACTGCTCATGCATTTCGGTTTGCAGGACGAGAAAGAAAGAAAACTTCCTGAAAGAGGTATCTCTTCTGTGTTGCAATACAACGACAGTATTATGCTGATTACGACAGCGACCCGGTTGGCGAAATACAATATCCTGACAAAAGAAACAAAACTGGTTGGTGAACCGGGCTTCATTTCCGGTTTTATTACGGCGATGGAAAAAGACAGTAAGGGAAATATCTGGCTTACGTCCACCAATGGCTTATACCGTATCGACCTTTACAAAGAAGTATTTATTTTATACGACCGGACGGATGGCTTGGACAACGAGCATTTCATCCAATCAGCATCCCATGTACTTCCGGATGGAAAGATATTATTTGGGGCCACCCATAACTTTATATTCTTCAATCCTGAGAAAATAGAAGGTCAGCAACCCAGGGCTAATATAAAAATAACTGATATAAAACTGTCTAACAAACCGCTCAATATCGATTCTATATTATCGCTAAAAGAGCTTACGTTGGGATATGATGATAACCCGCTGGTGATTGAATTCTCTCCTTTCCTTTTCAACGGTGTCACCATGGTTAATTACAAAATCGGGGGACTTGACAAGGACTGGAACCTTGCCGACAAAACTAACCAGGCCGTATACAATTATCTTCCGCCGGGCGCTTACAATTTTATGGTTAAATCAGCTGATGATATAGGAGCTAAATCAGATGGTATCATCATGCTGAAAATAAGGGTAAAAAGTCCGTTCTGGAGAACTTGGTGGTTTTACAGCCTGCTGGCATTGCTTAGCCTGAGTATACAATACTGGCTCGACCGTGAAAGAACGGCACGGAAAGAGATCCTGCAAAAAATGCGTAGTGAAATTGCAGATGATCTGCACCAGGAAATCAATACGGCTTTGAGTAATATCAATATACTTAGTGAATTGGCCAGGATGAAAGCCGATTCTGAACCAGAGAAATCGAAGGAGTTTATTGAGCAGATAAACACCAATAGCCATAACATGATTATTGCGATGGATGATATGTTGTGGAGCATCAGCCCCGAAAATGACAGCATGGAAAAAACGATTTTACGATTGAAAGAGTTTGTTGAAGCGCTGAAAAACCGGCATGGCGTGCAGATCGATTTGCTCGTTGACGAAAAAGTAAAACTTTTGCACCTGAATATGAAACAGCGGAAAGATGTGTTCTGGTTTTTTAAAGGAGGCATTTCAAATGTTGTACGATCCGGCGGAGAGAATTGCCTTATTCATATAATGTATGAAAAACCAAACCTCCTGTATACCTTGGAATTTGACAGTACCAACGCGAATAGTCAACAATTGAAGAATCTGCGTCAGCGGAAGGAATTGGCGGATAAACTGGAAGAAATAAATGCCCGGCTGGACGTGCAGGAATTGAAAACAAAAACGATTTTCCTGCTTACGATACCTGTTAACCGGTAAAAGGAGTAGTCATCTCACTAAGGGTTGCCAATCTTTGAAAGAAAATTTGAATAGCCCCGGTTGAAGACCGGGGCTATTGTCAATAACGGATCCAGCAACCCGCAAAGCGGGTTGAATAATGTAAAAGG
>JAOQAL010000734.1 GCA_025963615.1 Chitinophagaceae bacterium
ATATATTTGCCGAAGTTCTCAAGCTTTTCGCCGGTATACCTGGGTAGCCAGTTTTTAACTATTTCTCCTTTTGTCTTCATGCACCAATTTTATTATACGCAATTTAAAACATTTATTTTCGCTTTGATGATAACAGTTAATTACCCTGAACCGGCATTCCGTATTAAAGAGGAAAATGGAAAAAGCTTCATTTTTGATGCAATAAGACGGCAATGGCTTTTCCTGACTGAAGAAGAGTGGGTAAGACAGAATTTTATAAATTACCTGGTGCAGGTTTTGAAATATCCTGCCGCTATGATCGCCGTCGAAAAAGAATTATACCTGGGCGAATTAAAAAAAAGGTTTGATATTCTTGTTTATGACCACAATCATAAGCCGTGGATGCTGGCAGAATGCAAAGCCCCAGAGGTGAAACTGGATAAACCAGTGCTTGAACAGGTCCTTCGCTATGGCATCAGCATACCGGCGAAATATCTTCTGATAACCAACGGCAACACAACCTTTGGCTGGAATAAAACAGGCAATAACCTGGAAATGATCGCCGGGCTGCCAGCCTGGGAAGCACGATGAAGTACATTTTATTACAAAGCCAGACAGGAAAATAAGCTACGCACCCGGCAGACTAAAAAAGTTTAGGAACTTGGTTTCTGTTTTTTAATGAAATCTCAACTTATTCATACCCTTTGCTGTTTTACTTGTTATGGAAGGCGTCAAAGGCAGGGTTATTCTGCGGAGCAGTAGCCAATCTTAAAAACAAGTAACAGTTTAAAATAACTAATGCTCCGTCCACCTGGGACTTTTTTGTTGAGTAGGATAGCCTGGGGAGAAACAAACAAATATTCCCTGCTGAAATCAAAGCTCTTACGAAGTTATTGCCAGTGTTGGCAATACGACCTTGGTTCCCTTGATGAAAATTTTTTCAAAGAAAGGGTAAGGTTTTTTGAGAAAAAAGAATGGACACAAGGACCTGCATTTAACAATACAGGAATGATATCCGGAGGTAGAAAATAAATGGACTTCTGTCGTACATTCAGTAATAAGCATAGTGCTGGTTGTCGCGTGTAATGGTAAAGATCGAATAGCAAGATAATCGGGTACCTTTCAATTTTGACTGTAATTATTCAAAGGGTATAATATGGCAAACGAAAACATGAAATTTTCAAAAGAAGAATTGGCGCGGTACGACAGACATATTATTATACCCGAATTCGGCCTGGAGTCACAAAAGAAATTAAAAGCCGCCAAAGTTCTTGTCATAGGATCCGGCGGTTTAGGTAGTCCGGCTTTATTATATCTTGCGGCTGCCGGCATTGGTACTATCGGCATCGTGGATTTCGATACGGTGGATGACAGTAACCTCCAGCGCCAGGTATTATTTGATGCAAATGACGTAGGAAAATTGAAAACAGCAGCAGCCCGGAACAGGCTGGAAGCGTTAAATCCCTATATCGATATCGTTGTTCATAATGAAAAACTTACTTCTGGAAATGCATTGGGTATCCTCCGCAATTATGATGTAGTAGCTGACGGTACCGATAATTTTCCAACGCGTTACCTGGTCAATGATGCCTGTGTGATGCTGGGTAAAACGAATGTTTATGCATCTGTTTTTCAGTTTGAAGGACAGGTATCGGTGTTCAACTATACGGACTCCCGCGGCGTGTTGGGTCCTAACTACCGCGACTTATATCCGGTACCCCCGGCTCCTGGACTGGTACCAGGTTGCGCAGAAGCAGGTGTCCTGGGAGTATTGCCCGGGGTCATTGGCAGCCTGCAGGCGTTGGAAGTAATTAAGGTGATAACAGGGTTAGGGGATATATTAAGTGGGCGGCTGTTTATTTTTGATGCGTTAACTTTTGAAACCAGAACGTTTAAGATCAAACGCAATCAGGCAAATCCTTTAAATGGTGACTATCCCGTTATTAAAGAATTGATAGACTACGAACAGTTCTGCGGATTAAAGGCAGTCGAAAAATCAGTAAAAGAAATTACAGTGAAAGAATTGCACGATATGCAGGGCAGAAATGAGCCTCTTCAATTGATTGATGTCCGGGAACCGTATGAATATGATATTGTAAATATCGGTGCTGAACTGATCCCCCTGGCAACGATTGATAAAAATGCAGACCGTATTGCAAAAGATAAAAAAGTTATTGTGCATTGTAAGGTGGGCAGTCGCAGTGCCATAGCAATTCAGGAACTGCAGGATAAATTTGGTTTCGACAACTTGTATAATCTTAAGGGGGGCATTCTTGCTTATATCGATGAACTAAAACCTGGATTGACAAAGTACTAGTGATGAAGGGTGAGGAGATGATATTTTTTTCGGATTGTTGAGCTACTTCTATTATTAAAATTTTAATTGTTACGGCGATGCGGCAGGAGTGAACGACTAGTTTGAAATGGCTCACTGAAAATAACTATAATCGATACCCTCTTTTCTCAAATAATCACTTTCCACTTTGTCAAAAGGATGAAATGAATTTCATTTTTTCCGGCAATTTTTTCTTTAGGCTTCATACATTCCGGGAAAAGTATCCTTTACGGGCTTTAATTGTATTCTGGAACTATCCGGAGGAGCAGCCATGTTCTTATTTAGCGCAA
>JAOQAL010000670.1 GCA_025963615.1 Chitinophagaceae bacterium
GTCCGGAAAAAAACTTACTTTTGTTCATAGTTATATTAGTTGTGTCGTAACTCCTAAATTAACTATGAGAGAGGAATTTTCCTCTCTTTTTTTATTTCCTAAGTAGCTTTCCCCGGACAGTAGTGATACTGGATACTGGATACTGGATACTGGATGCTGGATACTGGATGCTGGATTCAAAAGCTATTTATAGTGAATAGCAAAACAAAAAGCCATCCTGACTGATACGGGATGGCTTTCAACTAATTTTATGCGTAGTTAGATTCTAAAATGTGCAAAAGCCTTATTGGCTTCGGCCATACGATGTGTGTCTTCTTTTTTCTTAAAAGCAGCACCTTCGCCTTTACTTGCGGCAACAATTTCACCTGCGAGTTTATCAGCCATACTACGGCCATTTCTGTCACGACTGTAGCGAATCAACCATTTTATGCTTAAAGATATTTTTCTGTCGGCACGAACTTCAGAAGGAATTTGAAATGTAGCCCCACCAATACGACGGCTACGAACTTCAACGCCCGGCGTTACATTCGATAAAGCTCTTTTCCAAATCTCATAACCATCTTCCCCGGTTTGTTTACTTACTTTTTCCAATGCAGTATAAAAAATAGTAAACGCTCCGCTCTTTTTTCCTTGCCACATCAGGTTATTGACAAAACGTGTAACCAATTTGTCATTGAACTTAGGATCCGGGGAGAGAGGAAGTTTTTTTGCTTGTGCTTTACGCATGATTTAAACTGAATTACTTTATTGAAATTACTTTTTAGCTTTTTCTTTCTTGGTACCGTATTTAGAACGGCTTTTTTTGCGGTCCTTAACTCCTGCAGTATCCAGGGAACCCCGGACAATGTGATAACGTACACCAGGAAGATCTTTCACACGACCGCCACGAATAAGTACAATAGAGTGCTCCTGTAAGTTATGTCCTTCACCAGGAATATAAGCAATCACTTCTACTTTATTGGTCAACCGAACCTTTGCCACTTTACGAAGGGCTGAATTCGGTTTTTTCGGAGTAGTCGTATACACGCGGGTGCACACGCCCCGGCGTTGAGGGCAGCTATCTAAAGCCCTTGATTTACTTTTAGCCCTGATGATCTCTCTTCCTTTACGTACTAATTGTTGAATAGTAGGCATTATGAACCTTTATTTTTGGGAGGGCAAAGGTAGGGGAAACAATTTAGATTTCGGATTGCTGCCTGAGAGTTTTTTAAAAAATGTAAAACTCTGCCCTGATATGTCAAAATAAAATAGCTAATTATTTTATAATTAGGGGCTTACACTTTCCACATCCATTTATATTTATCGTCCCGCCTGCCTTCCCGTACATCAGTAAGCCATTTTTTGAGGGTTGGAGCGATTTTCCAGTTATTAATATCGAAATGAATGGTATAATCTTTATATTTCAATTCCTTAATCATGCTGATGGTAGCCGCCGTTCCGGTACCGAATACCTCCTTCAGTGTGCCGGCTTTATGAGCTTTAATAACTTCATCAATACTGAGTGGTCTTTCTTCAATTTTTAAGCCCATTTCCTGTAACAATGTAATTGCGCTCTGGCGGGTAACTCCTTCCAGGATCGTGGCTTCTTCCAGACCTGGAGTAATTGCCGTATCACCGATAATAAAAAAAACATTCATTGTACCAATTTCCTGCACATACTTGTGTTCAGCAGCATCTGTCCACAACACCTGGTCATAACCTTGCTCTTTGGCTACTGCAGAGGCGAGTAAAGCAGCCGCATAGTTGCCGGCTGTTTTCGCAAAGCCTACCCCGCCCGGAGCGGCCCTTGTATATTTTTCCTCCACATAAATCCTCATAGGAACACTATAGTATGGTCCGGTTGGGCTAAGAAGTATCAGGAACTTGTAATTATCCGAAGGTTTTACCCCAATCACTTCATCGGATGCAAACATAATCGGTCGTATGTATAAAGAGTAGTCCTCTTTATCAGGTATCCAGTTTTTATCCAGCGCTACCAACTGGCGCATACCTTCCATAAAGAGTTCTTCGGGGACGGCGGGCATCTGCATTCTTTCAGCAGAAATATTAAAACGCCTGAAATTGTCATGGGGCCTGAAAATAAAGGCATTGTGGTTTCTGTCCTTATAGGCTTTGATGCCTTCGAAAATTGACTGACCGTAATGCAGGGCCGCTAATGAAGGACTTAAAAGCAATGGCTGATAGGGTTTAATCTCTACATTTTTCCATTCTCCGTTTTCAAAGTCAGCTTCCAGCATGTGATCGGTAAAATGTCGCCCAAAAACCAGTTTATCGAAGTTGATATCCTGTAATTTGCTTCTTTCCGCACGGGTAACTGCAATATCCATAGTGGCAATCATAATAAAGCTATTTTTGCTTTGCAAAGAAACGAAAAAAGCCCTACAATTATTTGTAACAAGATCAATATTCGATGAAACTAAGTGGTATTAAACTGGAACCTTCTGTTATTTCTGATCTCTATAAAAAAACCCTGGTAGAATCCGATACGCCGGGTTTGCCTGAAAAAAAGGTTATTCCTACCGTAGTTGATGAGTCCGAAAAAAAGAGTGCCGGATCCCTTCATTTCCTTGGAGAAAATAAGAAGAACATCCTGGTGCTGGTAAGTTATAACCTGGTAAACTACCTGCCGGATGAAGAATTAGCTTTCCTTACCAATATGTTATCCGCCTGCCAACTCGGTATAGCTGATGTAGCCATCCTGAACGTGGATAAAGCACCAGCGCTTTCTTATATGGAGATCACCGGCAAACTAAACAGCCGTATTATTTTGCTTTTCGGAATAGCGCCATCAAGCCTGGATTTACCGATAGATTTTCCACATTTCCAGGTACAGTCCTTTAATAATACCACGATACTTTACACACCCTTAATTGAGGACATTAAAAACAATAAAATCTTTAAAAGCAAACTTTGGGTTTGTCTACGGAAAATTTTTAATGTTTAGGCATTTAAATCTTTCTTTTTATCTTGAGTTTATGAAACTAATTTTTGCCACCAATAATGATCATAAGGTTGAAGAAATAAGATCCATTGCCGGCAATCGGTTTGAAATCCTTACTTTAAAAGAAGCAGGCATTGATGTGGATATACCTGAACCACACGATACACTGGAAGAAAACGCCAGTAAAAAGGCCAGCAGCATTTACCAGTTGACCGCTACGAATTGTTTTGCTGAGGATACCGGTCTTGAG
>JAOQAL010000759.1 GCA_025963615.1 Chitinophagaceae bacterium
TGCCTTCCTGTCTCTGTGGTTCAACATTCCTCTTGAACTTTTTTTGAACCACGGTGGCACCGAGACACTAAGTTTCACGGAGAGCCTCCGTGTTACTCCGTGCCTTCCTGCCTCTGTGGTTCAACATTCCGTCACTCCGTACGGAGTGATTTCACCGGGTTTGCAACCGCTGCTTTTATGGCCTGTAAACTTACCGTAGCAAACGCGATACTCACAACCGCGATTGCTGCCACCGCAAACACCCACCAACTGATATTTATCCGGTATGCAAAATTTTCTAACCACCGGTGCATAAAATAATAAGCAACCGGCGATGCAATGAGCAGCGAAATCAAAACGAGTTTGATAAAATCTTTTGACAACAGCAACACCACAGCCTGAACACTGGCTCCCAAAACTTTCCGGATACCGACTTCTTTTTTTCTCCGTTCTGCCGAGTACGCGGCAAGCCCAAACAAACCGAGGCATCCAACAAAAACCGCTATCATCGTAAATATCCCAACCAATGATTTCAATTTATCTTCAGCACGGTACATCTGTTCAAAGTTCTCGTCCAGAAATTTATATTCGATCGGGAATTCCGGTGTGAACTTATTCCATACCTCCTTTACATGATTGATCGTATTGCCAATAGTAGCTGACTTCATTTTTACCGCCACTTTCCAGTAAGCATCCGGAAAAATCTGTAGTACGGTTGTTTCCATTTTATCGTATAAACTTTTATAGTTAAAATCCTTTACTACTCCAATGACCTGCCCTGTTTTGAGTGAATCTGGGTTCGAAGCGCCCCATACATTCCATTCCAGCCGCTGACCCAGCGCTTTTTCTGCTGTACCAAAACCTAATTGCTGAACCGCGGTTTCGTTGATGATGAACGCGTGGTCCTTATCTGCCTGCATTTCTTTTGAAAAATCCCGGCCGCTTACTAACTGTAATCCCAATGTTTTAATATAATCATAGTCTACCATTAACTGCGTAGCAGATATTTTTTTGTGTCCGCCATCCTGGGGCACCAATATTTCATCACCGGCTACCGCATCTCCCGGGAATCCATAGCCGATAGAAACGGAAGAGACACCCGAAGATTTTTGTATGTCATTTTTAAAAGCCTCATAATTCCTGGACATACTGTCTCCTCTCATCGGGAAGAACATGATCTGATCTTTGTTAAAGCCAAGGTCTTTGTTATGCAGGTAACTTACCTGTTCAAACACCACGATCGCGCTGATGATTAATAATACGGATAACGTAAACTGCACAACTACCAAGCCATGGCGCAGCCACGGAATTTTTCCTGGTTGTTCATTAGCTGGAGCATTCCCTTTTAAAACCCTGATTGCTTTAAAACCAGACAAGACCAGCGCGGGGTAAATACCCGCCAAAATACCAACCAACAAGGTTAATGCAATCAATAATGCCAACACCAGGGGATCAGCAAATAGGGTATAGCTGATATGTTTTTCTGTAAAACGATTCAGCCACGGCAGCAACAATAAAGTAAGTCCCAGCGCCAGCAGGATACTGATAAGTGTCAGCAATATAGTTTCACCTGTAAACTGCAGCATCAACTGCTTTCTGCCCGCGCCGATAGCCTTACGTACACCTACCTCCTTTGCTCTTTGTAGCGATTTAGCGGTAGCAAGGTTTACAAAATTGAAACAGGCGATCAGCAGTATAAAAACAGCAATAATGATGAGGGCATTTACATAGGTAATATTGCCTCTTTGCGCCATATCAAATTTAAAACCCGCAGAATGCAAATGAATGTCCTTCAATGACTGGAAGAAGGGGTTGTATTTATATTTTTCCTGGCCTGAAGCAAGCTCTGCTCTTTGTTTTGCGGCATTTTTAAATTTCGATTCCAGTGCGCGAACGTCTGTTCCTTTTTTTAGTTTCACATAGGTATAAAATTGTTGCCAGGTCCAGCGTTGCATCCGTTCAGCCGGCAATTGCATCGCGGCCAGGGGAATAAGAAAATTGAATTGTAAATGAAACTTCGGATTTTTTTTTAAAAACAGCTTTTACCTGGTAGGCTGCTTTGTTCATCAGCATCTGCTTACCAACGGGGGGATCGTCACCAAAAAATCTTTCCGCCATTTCCTCTGAAATAACAATGGAAGCCGGATCGTCCAATGCTTTTGATAAGGATCCCTGTTTGAGTGAAAGTGGAAACAATTCTAAAAAAGTGGAGTCTACAAAAAATCCACTCTCTTCGTATAATTTGTTCTTACCCGCTTCGAAAAGGATCTTGTACCGGGCGGTCATCATCACCCTGGCCGTTTGCTCTACTTCCGGAAAATCCTGCTGCAACACGGGAGCATACATGGGAGCTGTTAAGGCCATATTTTGGCTGCCTTCATTATCGGTGTACTCATTATAAATACGATAAACCTGGTCTCCACCGGGAAGAAACTGATCGTATTGCTTTTCATCCCATATAAATAGACCGATCAACAGGCAGGCTGATAAACCCAGTGTTAACCCGGCTATATTAATAACGGAAAAGCCTTTGTGTCTTGTTATATTTCTGAAAGCAACTTTGATAAAATTTCTAAACATAACAGGGGATTTTGTTAGAGGCTAGGTGATGGATGCGGGATACTGGATGATGGATACTGGATGATGGATACTGGATACTGGATACTGGATGTTGGATGTTGGATACTGGATGCTGGATACGGGATGCGGGATGCGGGATACTGGGTACTGGAAGCTTAATAGATGAGGGCATGAATGTCTTAAATACAGTAAATAGAATGCCGGAATACCATGTAAATGATTTACAATGCAATAGTTACCTCATGAAATACGAAAATGTTCGTTTTTGAGACAACCACTGTTCGTTTTTGATACACCTGGATGCTGAACTTTTGATTACTCTGCACGGAGCGACTTTACCGGGTTTGCCACGGCTGCTTTAATAGATTGAAAACTTACTGTCGCCAGTGCAATGACAATGGCCAGTAATCCTGCCACCAGGAATATTCCCCATCCGATATTTATCCGGTACGTATAGCTTTGTAACCATTTGTTCATCGCAATCCATGCAACCGGCGAAGCAATTACTATTGAAATGACAACCAATTTCAGAAAATCAACCGATAATAATTTCGCAATGCCTAATTCTGATGCGCCTAACACTTTGCGTACGCCAATTTCTTTCACCCGGCTTTCAGCTACATAGGCTGATAAACCGAATAAACCGAGACAGGAAATGACAATGGCCAATGTCGCAAAAAGACCTGCTAAAGTTTTGGTCCGTTGTTCATCATTGAATTTCTGAGCGTATTCCTGATCTATAAACTGGTAATCGAACGGATAAGCGGCATTATATTTCCTAAATATTTTTTCTGATTTTGTCAGGCTTTCAGATATTGAATTGGCCGAATTGAATTTTATATGCATGGTGGTAAACCATGAACCCGGTCCCTGGATTACAATAGGTGGTATAGCTGAATAAGGCGAGCCTGTGACATAATCCTTCACCACGCCTACCACACGCCAGTTTATATGGTCAAAGGGATTTGAAATTATTTGTCCCACCGGGTTTTTAAAATTCATCAGCTTTACGGCCGTTTCATTCAACATCACGGAGAAACTGTCACCGGGAAATTTATTGATATCAATATCTCTTCCTTCCAGCAACTGCAGACCTGCAGTTTTTACAAGGTCAGCATCCGCGCTGAATAAACTGATTGTAGTATTCGTATCTTTCGGAATTTCATTCGCCCATCGGAGCCCCCAGGTGCGTGCGCCTATTTGCGTTATTCCAGTCAACGTTTTGGTTACTGAAAAAGCAATTCCGGAATTGATCAATTCCTGTTTAATCAATGGGTAATTCTTTTCAACATCACCCACGAAATCAACATGAACTAAATTATTTTTTGAGTAACCCGTTGATCTGTCCTGTGCATATTGTATCTGGTTTCTCACTACCATTGTCGATATGATGAGTATAACGGTAAACGTAAACTGCAGCACGACCAGTACTTTACGGGGTGATAATGCCGCCTGATTTTTTTGGAATTGTTTTCTAAATATACTTACTGGTTTAAATGAAGACAGATAAAAAGCAGGATAGCTACCCGCGAGCAGGCTCGTAAATAAAATGAATCCCGAGGCAGACAGCCAGAAATACAAACTATGATAAGGAATCGAAAGCTCTGCATTGATCAATGTATTAAAAAAAGGCAACGCAAGGTGAACGATTAGCAGAGCGATTGTTCCAGCCAGGCAGGCGGTTAAAAAAGCTTCCATAATAAACT
>JAOQAL010000766.1 GCA_025963615.1 Chitinophagaceae bacterium
CCCCTGCTTATCATCCTCTTTAATGCAAAAAGCAATCAAAAAAGACATTACAAATCATCAGTTTCCAGTTGTTGGTATCGGCGCATCGGCTGGCGGGTTGGATGCCGTACGTACTTTTTTAAAGGCATTACCTCCTAACCCGGGTATGGCATTTGTTTTTATACAGCATTTAAGCCCTACGCATGAAAGTATTTTGCCCGAAATTTTGCAAAAGGTAACCCCTTTCCCTGTCCAGCAAATTACTGATAATATACACCTGGAACCGGATAATTTATATATCATCCCTCAAAATAAAATAGTAACCGCTACAGATGGTATACTTAAACTGGCACCATTAGATAGTAAAACAAAAAAAGGTAACATCATTGATCTGTTTTTTTCATCATTAGGTGTAATACATCAAAGCTATGCAGTAGGTGTAGTACTATCGGGTGCATTAAATGATGGCACATTAGGATTACAGGTGATCAAATCATACGGTGGCTTAACCTTTGCCCAGGATGAAAATTCGGCAGCGTTTGACAGCATGCCAAAAAGCGCTGTCAAAGCCGGGGCGGTTGATTTTGTTTTACCGCCTGATAAAATTGCCGAGCACATTATCAACATTAATCATCCGTTCACTGATTATACACCTACACAGGTAACTAATACTGTACCACAACAAGATAACGACACCTTTAAACAGATATTAACAGTACTGCGTGTACGCAGAGGCGTTGACTTCACTTACTATAAACAAAGCACTTTAAAGCGCCGCATCATAAGGCGCATGGCGCTTAATAAAATAGAACGACCGGTTGATTATCTTTTTTTTCTGCGCGAAAATAAAAGCGAGCAAGATGCTCTATATAATGACATGCTGATATCTGTCACGAATTTTTTCCGCGACACGCGCAGTTTTGAGGTTTTGTGTAACAGCATATTCCCTACATTACTTGGCAATAAAACAGAGAACGAACCATTTAGGATATGGGTAGCAGGCTGCGCCACAGGCGAGGAAGCTTATTCTATGGCCATATGTTTACAGGAACAATTAGGCGATAAGGCCGCTGCCATGAAAATACAGATATTTGCCACCGATATCTCTGAAACAGCCATAGCTAAAGCCCGTACCGGTATTTATCGCCCTACAGAACTGGCTGACATTTCGCCCTCAAGGCTGCAACAGTTTTTTACTAAACTGGATGGCAGCTACCAGGTAAGTAAAAGCATTCGTGATATGTGCGTATTTGCGCATCATAATTTATTGAAGGACCCACCCTTTTCAAAGATAGACCTGGTTAGTTGCCGCAACGTTATGATCTACCTGGAGCCCGTGCTTCAAAAAAGAGCGTTAACCACTTTTCACTATTCATTAAATGAAGATGGTTACCTGATACTTGGAAAATCAGAAACTATTGGTGGCAATACAGATATTTTCACAGCCTATAATAGTACCGAAAAAATATACCGCCGTAAAGGCCCCTTGGGCCGATTCATGGCTGTTAGTTCTCCCGGCAGGGAACAAACATTCAGGGAAATAGACAAAAGCACTCAAAAAGAAAGCGCTAATCCGAATATTTTCAAACTAGCCGATGAGGCTATGTTAACCAATTTTATGCCTGCAGCCGTATTGATCAATGACAAATTTGACATTGTACAATTTCGCGGTTCTACCGAAACCTGGCTGGTACCTCCAACCGGAAAACCTAGTTTTAATATATTGAAAATGGCCCGTGAAGGCCTTGGATTTGAACTGCGTAATTTATTGCATGCTGCAAAAAAAACAAATTTACCCGTACGCAAATTTGGCGTATTTTTTAAAATAAACGACTTACAACATTTTGCTAATATACAGGCATTGCGCCTGCCTGAAACTGCTGAACAACATTATCTGGTTACTTTCCAGTCCGCATCGTCAACCGGTATACAACCCGGCATGTTTGATATCGGGCATACTACTGATAATATGAACTATGATGCATCAGAGATGCGCATTGAGCAGTTGGAAAAAGAATTGATACAAACCCGCGCAGATATGCGAGTGATATCCGAAGAGCAGGAAACCGCTAATGAGGAATTACAAAGTGCCAACGAAGAACTGCTATCAGGCAGTGAAGAATTACAGAGCCTGAATGAAGAATTGGAAACTTCAAAAGAAGAACTACAAAGCACTAACGAAGAAATACTGATCGTAAATAAAGAACTGGTTGACAGGAATGAACAAATGAACAATGCCCGGTTATATACCGAAGGCATTGTAAGCACCATCCGCGATCCGCTGCTCATACTGGATAGGGACCTTCGTGTTAAACGAGCCACCGGCGGTTTCTATCAAAAATTTAATATTACCGAAAAAGAAGCCGAAGGCACCTATATCTATGAATTAGCAGATAATCAATGGGATATACCCGCGCTCAGAGAATTATTAGAGGACATACTGCCTGCAAAAAAAGTATTGGAAGATTTTGAGGTATCGCAAACATTCCCGCTTATAGGCAAAAGGATCATGTACCTTAATGCCCGTGAAATTGATAATATTAATGGCGAAAAACTGATATTATTATCCATTGAGGATATTACCGCTAAACGTAAAGTAGAAGAAGGATTAATTGAGGTTGAACGATTATTAACCGAAAGCAAGGAGCGATTAAAATTTGCCGTTGACTCGGCAGGTTTAGGTACCTGGGATTATGACCCACAAACCTCTGAGCTGGTATGGGACAAGCTTTTTAAAGAAAAATTTGTCTTACCACAGGCCGGCATTATTGACATGACCACTTTTTTACAACTCATCAATATTGAAGA
>JAOQAL010000817.1 GCA_025963615.1 Chitinophagaceae bacterium
CTATATGGGATGCCTGTAAAGAAATAGCAACCCCGAAATTATTGATATTGCTGAGTGTTCTCTCCGTCTTTGTGCCGGCATTATTTATGTCCGGGGTGCCAAGATCCATGTTTTTCCCTCTTTCATTAGCAGTGGGATTTTCCATGATTGCATCTTTCATATTATCCCAGACATTGGTTCCGGTATTAGCCAACTGGACAATGAAGAAGAACCACCGGAATAATAATGAAGATAAATTACTGCCATTAAAAAGGCATTTATCCAATAGTATTGAGAAGTCGCGCAAAATGGCCTGGTTCATTGTGCCACTGGTGATTATTTTGTTATTAGCTACAGCTTTTACAGGGTATAAGATGGCCGGAACCGAAATCTTTCCCAAGGTAGATGCAGGTCAAATGGTGGTTCGTTTGCGAATGCCTGCCGGCACCCGGATCGAACGCACGGAAGATGCCACGAAAAAAACATTGCTACTTATTGAAGACGCTGCAGGTAAAAATAATGTTGCTATTACATCCTCTTATATTGGTCTGCATGGACAATCATATGCCATCAATCCCATTTTCTTATATACCAGTGGTCCCCATGAGTCAGTTATAAAAGTCAATCTGAATTCCGGTTCCGGAATCAGTATTGAAAATTTAAAAGAACAACTTCGCTCATCCGTTTCCAAAAATATACCGGGGGCATTGATCTCTTTTGAGCCGGCAGACCTCGTTGACCAGGTAATGAGCCTGGGAGCAAATAATCCGGTTGAGATTGTAGTACAGGGAAGAAACCTGCCGCAAAGCCGGGAGTTGGCAAATAAACTGATCCAGTCGCTAAATGATATTTCATATTTCCGGGATGTGCAGATTGCACAACCCCTTGACTATCCCACGATCCAGATTAACTATGATAGGGTACGAACTGGTCAAATGAATTTAACAGTTGATCAGGCGGGCAAATCGGTTATAGAAGGAACATCCTCCAGCCGCCTGACACAACCTGTATACTGGCTGGATCAGGCATCCGGTAACGCTTACCAGGTTCAGGTTGAATATCCTCAATTTGTAATGAACAGCGCGGATCAGGTAGAACAAATACCAGTAGGCAAATCAGGAGACAATACAATTTATTTAAGAGATATCGCCGACCTGAAGAAAGGAAATTCCATTGGTGAATATGACCGTATCAATCAGCAACGATTTATTACGGTAACTGCAAATATTCATAAGCAGGATTTAGGCAAAGCAGTAAAGGATGTAAATGCTGCCATCAAAAAATTGGGGGCATTGCCACCGGCAGTAAAAGTTTTTTTGCGGGGGCCGTCAGATGTATTGAATCAGATCAGTACTGAGCTCTCCATTGGACTGTTACTGGCCGTAATTGTTATCGGATTAATGCTGACTGCTTATTTCCAGTCATTCAAATTATCACTAACCGTATTATCCGTACTTCCAGGTGTGTTGGCGGGGTCCCTATTCCTGTTATGGATTACAGGCAATACACTGAATATTCAATCATTTATGGGCGTCATCATGGCGGTGGGGGTTGCAGTGGCAAATGCTATCCTCTTAGTATACAATGCAGAACAGCTGCGGCGGGGACCAGGCAATCCGGGGATGATCGGGGCACAGGCGGCAGCGAACCGTTTCCGCCCAATCGTCATGACCAGTGTCGCCATGATAGCAGGTATGATACCGATGTCATTAGGATTGGGTGATACGGGCAAACAAACCGCTTCGTTAGCTATTGCCGTTATAGGAGGATTATTATTCAGCACGTTTATCAGTTTAGGGCTGGTGCCGTTAGTCTATGAGCTATTAATCCGGAATAAAAAATCAATCAGCCCGTCACTTGACCCCGATGACGAAACCTCTGTTTATTATGATAAGAACATCTAAATATTTAATAGTTATGAGAATATTTGCAGGCATTGTATTAATACTTTCTATAACCGCATGCAACGAACAAGAACAGCAAGCGGCTTCGGATGAAAAAAAAGAAGCAAAAACGGATTCTGTAAAAGTATTTGTGCTGGGTATGGACTCTGCAAAAAAGATGATTTCATTACCAGGCGAATTATTGCCGGATGAAAGCGCACAGATAAGATCCAAGGCGTTGGGATATATCAGGAAACTGAATGCAGATATAGGCTCGAAAGTTAAAAAAGGACAAATACTTGCCTTGATTGACGCTCCCGAAATCAATAGCCACCTGCAGGAACTGAATGAAAAAGTGAGAGCTGCACAATCCCGTTACCTCTCCAGCAAAGATTATTTTGATCGCCTCAACACCGCTTCAAAAGCTGATGGTGTCATAGCACCCAGTGAGTTGGAAAAAACAAAAAATCAAATGATGGCGGATAGTTCGGAGTACAAGGCAGCCAGTTTTGCCGCGTCATCATACCGGCAGGTCGGAGATTACCTTGCAGTGGTCGCACCTTATAGCGGCATTATTACAAAGAGAAATATCGTGGTAGGATCATTTGTGGGAAACCCAAATGAAAAACCTTTGTTTGAACTGGAAAATAATACCACCATAAGATTGCAGGTAGCCGTGCCTGAAATTTATACCAATGCGGTACTTGCAAATAACAGTGGTGAATTGACAACCCGTTCGCTTCCCGATCAAAAGTTTAAAGCCAAACTGGTTCGCAAATCAGGTAGCATTGACAATGATACCCGCAGTGAAGTATGGGAATTTGAAATACCCAATTCGGCCGGGGAACTAAAATCAGGTAGTTATGCAGATGTAAAACTGCAGTTCCTTCGCTTAACACCTTCATTTGGGGTACCCGTTTCAGCGATAGTCACCACGCTGGAGAGAAAATTTGTAATAAAAGTTTCTGAGCATTCGACTCAATGGGTGGATGTCCGGACCGGCTTTAATATGGGCGAAAAGCAGGAAATATTTGGTGACTTACACCGGGGCGATACATTAGTTTTAAAAGGCAATGAGGAATTAAAGCAGGGAACTAAAGTAAATTCAAAGCTGTAAGAGATTAGATTTTTTATTTCTAAAAAAAATAAAATGAAACTGGGCAATCTCATTTCAGTAAAGGGAATAAAACTTTTATTGATTTGTTCGCTGGCAGGATTTGCAAACTGCAAATCCCAAAAGGAGTTTGGCAGTGACTACCTGGCTCTGGAAAAGGTCATTCAATTACCTGATGTTATTGGGCGCATTGATCATCTGGCAGTTAATGACAATCATCGGATCATTTATGTAGCGGCCTTGGGTAACAACACGGTCGAGATAATTGATTTGTCAGCCGGCAAGCTGATTCATTCTATTAAAGGTCTTCTTGAACCGCAAGGGGTAGAATATCTTTCTTTTTCAAATTCAATTTTTATAGCCAATGGCGGAACGGGCATTTGCAATTTTTTTGATGCTACGACTTTCCAACCTGCGACATCAATTAATTTTAATGATGATGCCGATGATGTAAGGTATTCACCAACTGATAAAACAGTGTACGTAGGTTATGGCGATGGTGGTATCGGTATCATCAGTGAAGAATCGAAGAAAGAAACCGGCAGGATTACTTTTAGCGGACACCCGGAAGGGTTTCAGGTAGACGCGAAAACAAAGAAAATATGGGTGAATGTCCCGGAAGCTCACGTAATAGAAGTATTGGATGGTCAACAGTTGAAAGTAATTGATCAATGGAAGATCAAGGGTCTCCATGCCAACTTCCCCATGGCTTATGACAGCCTGCATCACCGGTTGTTTGTAGGTTTCAGGTCTCCCGCAAAATTGGTGGTATTTGACAGTGAATCCGGAAAGCAGGTCGCTTCGTTGCCCTGTACAGATGATACGGACGACCTGTTTTATGATGCGGATACAAAAAGAATAGTACTCAGCGGCGGAACCGGTTATATTGATATTTTTAAGCAGGATGATGAAAATAATTATTCGGCTATGGCCCATATTTCTTCACGAAAAGGAGCGAGAACATCCCGTTGGATCCCTTCTACCCATGAATTGGTATTGGCAGCACCGCGCAGGAATGGACAACCGGCTGAGTTAAGAATTTATAAGATGACAAAATAAAACTCATTTATGTTTTAAACTTTAAACGATAATGTATGAAACACCTTTTATTTATTGCTTTAACAGCTCTTCTGTTTTCCTGTGATCAAAAAACTGAAACAGGCAAAATTGTCTCATCGCATAATGAATCAAATGCGGGCGACACTATCTCATGCCCTCCCGGTACCAGTAAACTGGATATTCAAAAAATCGAGCAGATCACAGGTATGAAAGGAGCAGAAAAAAATGGAGAATATAAAATCACGGTTCCGCAAAATGATCTTAATGTTATAGTTGACGGTTTTAAAATCATTCCGGCTATGGGCCTGGGTAGCTGGACTGCATTTACTCCATGTGGAGATAGCGCCATGCTGATGGGTGATATAATACTTACCGAAACTGACCTGGCGCCGGTACAGCAGGAAGTGATACGCCAGGGATTAATGATCACGGCAATACATAATCATTTTGTGCGTAACCATCCCAATGTCATGTACATGCACATTGATGGGAAAGGAACTGTAGATAAATTAGCCGCCAACGTAAAAGCTGTATTTGAAAAAGTAAAACAGGTAAGAGGCAAAGACCCCAAAGAAGGTAAAGCCGATAGTGTAGTAAATACAATTAATACCGCCAGCCTGGATTCAATAATAGGTGCAAAAGGTGAAATGAGTAAAGGGGTTTATAAATATACGATCGGGCGTCCGGATATCTCATTGAAAGAACATGGAATTGGGATTAGCACTTTTATGGGATTTAATACCTGGGCAGCCTGGCAGGGAACTTCTGAAAAAGCCGCAGTAGCGGGCGACTTTACGATGCTGGAGGGTGAAGTGGAACCTGTAATTAAAGCCTTGATAGAAAATGGCATTGAAGTAGTGGCGGTGCATAATCATATGGTACATGAAACGCCAAAAATATTTTTTCTTCACTATTGGGGTGTTGGTCCGGTCGAAAAATTGGCCAAAGGACTTAAAGAAGCTTTGAAACAAACTGGCAAAAGCCGCACGCATTAAGCGATGTTCTACTTTTAAATTTAATATTTTAAATTCTACATTTTATATTTCTAGGTCTGGTGGATAAAAAAAGATTGGCTGAAGATTTTCCAGCCAATCCTCTTTGGCAAAGGCCGCAGGCATTAAGCGATGTTCTACTTTTAAATTTAATATTTTAAATTCTACATTTTATATTTCTAGGTCTGATAGATAAAAAAATTGGCTGGAGATTTTCCAGCCAAT
>JAOQAL010000027.1 GCA_025963615.1 Chitinophagaceae bacterium
ATATATGAGGATGCGCCACCGGGGACATCTTCATCTAAAAATACTACGCGGTTTGTTTTACGAATCGACTCACCTATTATTCCATTAATATCGAACGGCAATAATGTTTGAACATCTATCAATTCAACTGAACTGCCTGTCTTATTTAAATTTTTAATCGCTTCTTTTGCAATGCGCACACACGAGCCATAAGTCACTATCGTTACATCTTTTCCTTCCAGCAAAACTTCAGGAATTCCTAACGGTACGGTAAAATCTCCGGGATTCAGCGGCATTTTTTCTTTCAGACGGTAACCGTTCAAACATTCAATGATCAAAGCAGGCTCATCTCCTCTCAATAGTAAATTATAGAATCCTGCGGCTTGCGTCATATTCCTGGGTACGCAAATATGCATTCCGCGCAATGCGCCGAGCACCATTTGTATCGGTGAGCCGGTGTGCCATATACCTTCCAGTCTATGTCCTCTTGTACGAACAATTAACGGCGCTTTTTGTCCGCCCTTTGTTCTGTATGACAAACACGCGAGATCATCCGATAAAGGCTGCAAGCCATATAATAAATAATCGAGATACTGGATTTCAGCTATAGGACGGAGACCACGCATGGCAAGCCCTATACCTTCTCCCATAATACTGGCTTCACGGATACCGGTATCATACACACGCTCCTTCCCGTATTTTGCCTGCATACCTGCAAAAGCCTGGTTTACGTCGCCGATATGCCCAACATCTTCTCCAAATGCCAATATCCTTTTATCTCGGGAAAGATTAGCATCAAAACACGCATTTAAAACCTGGTACCCACTTACTACAGGAGGTTTAGCTGCATATTCCACATTAATTACCGGCAATCGCAAAGGAGAATACAGGGAGTTGGTATACTGATAAGAAGAATACCGCTCATCATTTATCTTAATTTGTTCCGCTCTCCATTTCTTTAATTCTTCTATAGCTTCTGAAGATTCATCCTGGGTCAGGATCAGTACTTCAGCCACCGCTTTAAAAACATCTTTGCGCATCGGATCGATGGAATTTTTTATTTCACTTTCAAGATCTTCCAATGCCTCTTTATGATGCGGTGAAGTATCGCCGATCCTTTGAATAATTTCCATCGCCTCATCCAGTTCTTCAAGTATTGGTCCGTGTAATTTATTCCACGCGATCTTTCGCTGCTCGGCGACATATTTTTTTGCTTCACTTTCAATGGCGTCCACTTCTTCCTGCGTAGCCATTTTATTTTCCACTATCCATTTTTTCAAGCGCTGGTTACCGTCGAAATCTTTTTCCCATTGTAATCTTTCCGCAGGCTTATAGCGTTCATGCGAACCGCTTGTGGAATGCCCTTGCGGCTGTGTCAATTCTTCTACGTGAATAATACAAGGAATATGCGTCTTGCGGGTTTTATCCGCTGCCATTTTATAAGTAGCAATGAGCTGCGGATAATTCCAGCCTTTCACGTTGTAGATATCCAATCCTTTTTGCTGCCCGTCTCGCTGAAATCCTTTCAATACTTTTGAGATACTTCCCTTTGTAGTTTGTAATTCTTTCGGAACGGAAATACCGTAACCGTCATCCCATACCGAAATCACCAGCGGCACCTGCAACACTCCCGCGGCATTTACCACTTCCCAGAATAATCCTTCTGACGTAGATGCATCACCGATATTGCAAAAGCATATTTCATTTCCATTATTACTGAAGGTATTTTCACCGATCTGGTCAGCCAGCTCCCGGTATTTTTTAGACGCCATTGCCAGACCCAAAGCTCGCGGCATCTGGGATGCTGTCGGCGAATTGTCTGCTGCTGAATTTTTCTGCTGTATTAAAGGCTTCCAACTGCCATCCGGGAATAAGTTCCTGGTTGCGAAATGGTTATTCATTTGCCTGCCACCTGAATGAGGATCTTCTTCCAAGGAAGGATTGGCATATAATTGACCGAATAATTGCTCTACCGTTACAATGCCTGTTGCCAGCGCAAAGGTCTGATCCCTGTAATAACCGGCACGGAAATCACCATTTTCAAAAACTTTAGCAAGTGCGATCTGCGGCAGTTCCTTACCATCACCGAAAATGCCGAACTTAGCTTTACCCGTCAATACTTCTTTTCTACCCGTAAGACTGGCTTCCCTGCTGATACATGCCAGCCGGAAATCATTTATTATTTCGGTTTTGAATTCGTCAAAAGAAACAGGTTGTGTCACGCCCTTGGTAACCAATGGATTTGCTAGTACGGTCATCATCATAAATTCAAATCTAAAATACAAAAAAATTGCACTAAATTCGTTAAAATTTTCCGGGTTTATTCACATCTTAAATAAGTTGTTAATGCGACGTTAAAACGTAACCTTCTCCCGGCAATTTGGTATATTTTTTGACATCTTTGTAAGACGAAATTTATTTCTATGAAGCAATTACTTTTTTTATTATCCTTTATAATGGCCAGCACGTTTTTAAAAGCTGATCCACCGGCCGCTCCTGCCACCTCTAAATTAAAATTTGCAACGACTGAACATGATTTCGGTACTCAGGCACAAGGTAAGCCGGTAACTTATGAATTTGAGTTTGCAAATACATCTTCCGAACCTATCGTCCTTGAAAATGTAAAGGCATCCTGCGGCTGTACCACTCCCACCTGGACCAAAGAACCTGTTATGCCCGGCAAAAAAGGCTCCGTAAAAGCACAATACAGTATGGCACGTGAAG
>JAOQAL010000030.1 GCA_025963615.1 Chitinophagaceae bacterium
ACAAGGAAAATGATACGCTCCGTGCCTGGATTTGCTCACCGCTTACCATGGGGATAAATGAACGCAGTGCGGGCACGATCGACGCCCTGTTCTCCCCAAGATTATGGACCCCCGATGGATTGGCAAGCCTTGCAGGTGACAAGACGTTTTGGGATCGCTCCACATTATATGCCTTGCGGGGCGTACTGGCGGCCGGCGAAACAGCAAAAGCCATACAATTTTTGCATTATTATTCCAACCGCCGTTTGCTCGGCGAACATGTACCTTACCCGGTAGAGGCTTATCCAGAAGGAGGGCAACGCCATCTCGCTGCTGAAAGTGGATTATACTGCCGCATCTTTACAGAAGGACTATTTGGAATAAGACCGGTAGGGTTCAAAAGCTTTTTGCTTACACCCAGACTGCCCACGGAGTGGCCGGCAATGCAATTAAGCCATTTAAAAGCATTCGGCAGCGATTCCGATATCAGGGTAAGCCGCCATGGCGCCAAACTAAAAATAACGATTACCAGCCATGATAAGATCATCCTGGAAAAACTGGTAAATGACGGTGAGACTATAAAAGTTGAATTAAAATAATAACAACCGGGCTAACTCAATACTGTTAATTGGATTATCTGCCAGAAGGTATAAATACCGCGGAAATTGAATCGGATATTTCTCCGTAAGGTCACTAAATACCGACCGTTTCAAATGTTAAAATGCTCATCTGGAAATGCACCTATGTGCGAAAAACTTCTGGATTTTGCCAGAAAATAATCCTAAATTAGAACTACTATCCCAAACCCAGGAAACTAAGTCAACCCGATTTCTTGACATTTTAAATTTTAAATCCCATGGTTCAAACTGACACCGCACAGCTTTCCGGGGAGTGTACTGCCTGGAGGCAAATTTTGCGTTCTTACCGAGAAGAATTTTCGCAAGACAAAATCCGCCTCCAGCAGGCCGTTGGCAACACTCTCCCGAAAGACCATCTAAAGGATGTTGAACATCTCCAGAATCAATTTCACATCCAGCTCATCAACATCCACGATTTAAAACAAGCCATTAAAGTTCACGACAGGAAAGTAAATTATGAAACGGAAACTAACCGTGGCCTGTTGAATGATGAAACACTTGCACAACACGAGAATCTTTTCGACCAGTACCAGTCGCTTGAACACACACTACAGGAACTACGCAACGAATTCAAGGGTTTTTTAGAACGAACGCATTAATAAGTTTAAAAGTTTAAGGTTTAATAGTACATAATCAGCCTGCTGATCATAAATGACTTTTAATGATTTTATGGCCGCTGACTTTTAAACCAAAAAATTTCTTGAAAACAAAGGAAGTTTAAATTTTTAAAGTTTTAGCTGTTGAGCTTATATATGAAGTGTATTCATATACAAGCAACCCTTGAACTATTAAACTTTTAAACCAATAAACTTAAAAAAGATTGCCATGCCAGAATTTGATACCTCACACGTAAAAAATATAGTCTTGCTCGGCCATGCCGGCTGTGGTAAGACCACCTTAGCGGAATGCATGCTTTATGAAGCAGGACTGATTAACCGCCGGGGCAATATTGCCGAACGGAATACAGTAGGTGATTACCACGACATGGAACAGGAGCGTGGTAATTCTATTTTCAGCAAACTGATGCACAGCAAATGGCGGGGATATAAAATCAACATTATTGATACCCCTGGTTATGACGATTTCGCAGGCGAAGTGATTTCCGCTTTGCGGGTAGCCGATACCGGGGTAATGCTTTTAAATGCAATGATGGGGGTAGAAGTAGGCACCGATATTATATGGGAATATACGGACCGTTTTAAAACTCCCATGATCTTCGCTGTTAATAAACTGGATGACGATATTGCTGATTTTGAAAAGACGGTCCGGGAAGCAAAATCGCATTTTGGAAGCAATATAGTGGTAGTACAATACCCACGGCAGATAGGAGCAGGGTTTCATGAAATCATTGATGTGCTTCGCATGATCATGTATAAATTCAAAAATGATGGAGGCAAGCCCGAAAAATTACCGATACCGCCGGAAGAACAATCCAGGGCGGATGAACTTCATAAGGAACTCATTGAAGCCATTGCGGGAAACGATGAGACGTTAATGGAAAAATATTTTGATAAGGGCGAACTGGAAGAAGATGAAATGAAGATGGGTTTAAAAAAAGCAATGATCCAGCATGATTTGTTCCCCTTATTCTGCTTGTCAGCAGAAAGAAATATGGGTAGTGGCCGGTTGATGGGGTTTATAGACAACGTATGTCCCAGCGCCAATGAAATGCCGCCGCAGAAAACAAAGAGCGGCGATAAAATTAGTTGCGATGCCAATGGAGCAGCCTGCATATTCATATACAAAACTGTTTCCGAGCCGCATGTTGGTGAAATGTCATTCTTTAAAGTGTATTCCGGCACCGTAAAAAGCGGAATGGAACTGGAAAATGAAACTACTGGCGTCGTAGAAAAGCTGAACCAGTTATTTTTAGTGGAAGGAAATAAGCGAATCAATGTTAACGAATTGGTGGCAGGTGATATCGGCGCTACGCTTAAATTGAAAAATACCCATGTCAACAACACGTTGCACATGAAAGGCAAAAGCTATGAGTTACCTTCCATACAATTTCCTTCTCCCAATATGACCGTTGCTATCGAATCGGTCAGGAAGGGTGAAGAAGAAAAACTTTCTCAAGCCCTGCACCAGTTACGGGAAGGAGATGCCACTATGATCGTGGAATATTCTCCTGAACTGAAACAAACACTGATCCATTGCCAGGGCGATATGCATTTGGCCGTTGCTAAGTGGAAAATCGAACATTTATTTAAACTGGATGTAAAATTCATCCGTCCCAAAATTCCTTACCGGGAAACGATCCGCAAGATGGCAGAAGCCAACTACAAACATAAAAAACAAAGTGGCGGATCAGGCCAGTTTGGTGAAGTGTATATGCGGATTGATCCCTGGTATGAAGGCATGCCGGATCCAGGCGGCATTACGGTTCGTGCCAGGGAAACTTTTGACCTTGACTGGGGTGGCAAATTAGTTTATTTCAATTGTATTGTTGGCGGAGCCATTGATGCCCGGTTTATGCCTTCGGTTTTAAAAGGCGTAATGGAAAAAATGCAAAACGGACCGCTGACAGGGTCTTACGTACGCGACGTGCGAGTCTGTGTTTATGATGGTAAAATGCACCCGGTGGACAGTAATGATATTTCATTTAAGATCGCCGGGCTACAGGCATTCAGGCAAGCATTCCAGCAGGCCGACCCACAGATATTAGAACCTGTCTATGCAGTGGAAGTACTCTGCCCGGATGATCTTACAGGCGCCGTAATGGGCGACCTGCAAAGCCGGCGTGCCATTGTAGATGGTATTGATACGGAAGGTCATTTTCAAAAAATATTAGCCAAAGTACCCTTGGCGGAAATGGATGGCTACTCTTCTTCGCTACGTTCAATCACCCAGGGCCGCGCCAAATTCAAAATGCAGTTTCATGAATATGTGCCGGTGACCTTTGATGTGCAACGCAAACTGGTGGATGAATACCATAAAACCGCGAAGGAAGAATTGGTTTGAGTCGTTTATTTTAAAATTTATTTAAGAGAGCTGCTTAGCGTGGCTCTCTTTTTGTTTGGGCAAATTGATAAGGATTGAGTGGAATCCAACAATAAGCTGATCCGCCAATCTTAGAACAGATTTCCTATCATATACACTGTCCAACTATGCCAAATCATAACATGAATTTGATGAAAAAATTCCCCGGAATATTTTTCGCACTACTCTTCCTATTTGTGCTCAGCTGTAAAAAAGATGAAAAACAAAAAGAGCTTGTCAACCTGGGTAAGATCACTTCTCCTGAATATGAAAATGATCTGCTTTTTGTAAACAGCGCCAATTTCCAGGTACAAACCAACGAGCCGGCAACATTTACATCCGATGATACGCTTGTTACCATTTCTTCATCGGGCCTGATTACCAAAATATTTTCCGGGGAAATAGCCCACTTCGATATTAACTGGACTAATTACCCAGGACAAAAAACCAGGATCTACACCCTTGGTGCCACCGATGATATCTATTACGAACCCTACGCCTCGTTTCATATTGGCGAAGTAAAGGCTACCGATCCCAATGCCTCATACCGGCAGGGTTGGCAGACGATCCATAAATTGCCCGCTAGCGGAGAATCTTATGCTATTATTTTGAGACATGGCGATGCCAATTGGGGTAAGGATAATAGTAAAACGAATACGGATGCTCCCGTTAACTGGTGGCTATCCTGCGATTCTACTTTGGCAAGACAGTTAAATCCGCTGGGTATCCAACGGGCCACGGAATTAGGAAAAATATTTAAAGACCTTGGTCTGCCTATTGCCCGGGTGATATCAAGCGAGTTCTGCAGGGCAAAAAAAACAGCCGAATTAATAAATGCAGGTCCTCCCATTGTCACTGATCCACGTCTTAATCATCCGAGTTACAATCTGACAGGGTTAGGCCAATTCCGTAATATGCTTTCGGTAGTGAAAGAACTACCGGTTGATAATCAAATGACCTTAATAGTAGGACATCACCCTTTGAATGAAACACCGGTTCCGGATGGTTATGCTACTTTCCCGGCGGCTTCTCCTTTCCCATGGACAGGTGCTTATTTTATAAAGCTATCCGCAAGTCAGGAAATCACGTACGAAGGAGCTGTTTCATGGGCTATGTTTAAATACTATCGTGACAAGAAATTGAACATATTATAAAAGTGGCAACGATTTAATTTATAAAAAAAGCAGTACGAAGAAAGTAACTGAATATAACTTTCCCGGTAAATGATTTTTATTTTGGGATGAAGCAATAGTGTAATTTTAAAATAATCCCGCAGAGATGTTGAGAAAGCAAAGATTGATTCTTAACAGTTCCTTTCTTTGCTTCTTTGCGCCCTCTGCGTGAAATATACTAAAATATCCCACAGAGATTGTCGGGAAAGTAAAAATTGATTCTTAACTGCTCCTTTCTTTGCGTTCTTTGCTTCTTTGCGACCTTTGCGTGAAATATGCTAAAATATCCCGCCATTCCTTCTTAGCCCGAAGGGCTTAAATGTGAATAGCCCCGGTTGGAAACCGGGGTCATTGTTGCAAATCATTATTTACCACCGGTTGTTCGATGGTCAGAATAACCTTTTAATTCTAAAGGTCAGCATAAAGGCTAAAGCTAACAACGTCAGGATCCAATGCAGCCCGAATATTATATACTGCACAACCTTAATCCAATGATTCAACGGGCTTGATAAAATATAGTAAACCGAGATCCCGACAATTAAACTTTCTATAACTAAAAAAATCATTTCGCGGAACTCGATGCTGTGCTGGGTAATCCGGATTTGTTTTTGAATCCAATAGATAATTACTGATAATCCGGCCAAGAGATTTATAAAAACAATGTAGAATGGTAATTTATT
>JAOQAL010000033.1 GCA_025963615.1 Chitinophagaceae bacterium
GCATCCTTCTCCGGCATGTCCCTGACAATCCAAGGTTTGTTCCTGATACATTGTATTACATGGCCTATTCAATATAAGGCAGGCCGATGCGAACTGACCAGCATTAACCCATCGCGTTTTGAAATAATCTTTCGTAACAATACACTTGGCATGCAATTCATTCATCACTGCTATCAGCTTTTTGTTTGCCAACAAATCCCTCGCTGGTAATGTATCGGGTTGCTGACTGTATAAATTAAGCTGTTATTACTTTCTTTTCCTTCTTTTCAACAGAAAAAAAGGAAAATCTTATCTGTATTCTTTGCAGAACGCCATCGGGACGCAACCTTTTATTACCGCGGGCAGCGTTGAAACAAAATCTTATAAAAGTGGAAACAACGACTCATACGGATATTACTTTAAATCAATTACAGGTAAACACCTACACTATTATTTTTTAAACATAGAATGAGACACCTGTTAAAATAATGGAAGTACGACGAACGTAAACTACCGTAATTAAACATCTACATAAGATTAAGGACTGCATCTATTTTTTGCAGCCGGGTGTTCCTATTACTTTGCTTCAGATTTAAGCGTTGCACCTTTTGAAATATACGTTTACAAAATAACCCGCTTTTAATAATCCAGTCCTGTGAAAAACCATTGCTTTAGCCCGTATTTAAGAACCATCTAACAATCTAAATCTTTAAGACATGCCACCGTTTAAAACTGCACAGCCCATCGGGAATGACGAATGCACCTTGAATCAATTTACTGATCAATTCATAAATGCTTACCAGCCAGTAGCACATAAGCAAAACAGTTATTTCATTAACCAGGTACCCGAAGGATTAAAGCTCCGCATTGATAAAGAAGGGCTGGCTACCTTATTAGGCAGTATGTTTTATATTATGGCCAGTTGCAGCCGGGATACCTGTATTAATGTCTCAGCCGAATTTTTTTCTGATGTGGTATTGCTGCACATACATGATACCAATACCTTCAATGGTTATGCTATACGATCCAAACGTCAACATCTTCAGCAATTGGCGGAAAAGATTGGTGGCACTTTGACTATCACAGGTGAGCTGTCCAAAGAAACTACGATTACATTTAGTTTTACTAACCATGCGACAACGCAACCTGCACCCATTTATCATATGAAATCCCATTTTGCAAATGGGTTGGCTTGTGCGTGATATCGTATTCATATTTGCAAATGACGAATTTCGATTAGATAATAACAGGGAGAACAAGCTACCTGATCTTTTTCTATGTGATACGTGTTTATTTCGAGCTGCAGACCATAGAAAAGTAGAATAACCGAAGAAACTTTTTGAATTCGACTTCTCTGAAATCCTCCGAGCCTTGCGATGACAAGAGTCCTTGGGTTGTATTGTCGTTTTTCTAACAGAAGAATTAATTTTGCATTTTAATAGCGAATGGACAATTACAAATTCTCAATACCAACTTTGAATTCCCCGCAGGGTGATACACGCAATCCTTCCTGACAGGAAAGTATTTTCAAATAACTCATTCAGGTAATCTACCTATACTATTTAAAATTCTTTTGGAATATCACCTCCCTCGCATGGCAAAAAATTCCGGTACCTGATTAACAAAAGAAAGATTCCATACCCTGGTCGATCTCAAACCTCAAAAAATAGTCAACCTGAGCAATATAGAAAACAGGCTGATGAAAATTTGTTGCAATCCATTTCAAAAAAACATTTACGTACAAATTTGAGCCAGGAGTTGATCTGTGATCCCCTGCATTCAAGTACCCGGACATGCTTGTGCTGGCAGATGATTTCATAATTTTGAATATGAAATCACCAGGCACATTATGAAGCAATGGGATACCGCGGAACGGTTTGATCAAAAATATTCCGGAATTTAAAAACAATCAATTATGAAAAGCGTAAGAAAACCAATAGCGGCCGTCGCCGAAATGCTTATCCGTAAACCTGCTCCGATGGTATTTAATGCATTCATTAACCCGGAGATTACAACCAAATTCTGGTTCACAAAAAGTTCCGGCAAATTAGTTGAAGGAAAAAAATTTACCTGGACCTGGGAAATGTACAATATCTCTGCATCCGTTACCGTAAAAAAAATTGAAAAAAACAAAAGACTTATTATAGAATGGCCCTATGAAGGCGCACCGACCATGGTGGAATGGGCATTCAGCCCCTTTGGCAAAAAGGCAACTTTTGTAAGCATCAGGCACTATGGCTTTAAGGGCACCCAGGCATCAATTATTGAACAGGCTCTCGGGTCTACGGGCGGCTTTACCTGGGTTCTGGCGGGACTAAAAGCATATCTTGAACATCATATAGAGCTCAATTTAATTGCTGACCGTTTCCCCAAAGGAAAATAGAATCCAGCTATCAGGAGAAGAATTACATAGCAGAATTCTTTAGCTGCCGGCAACAGCGCATAGCACAAGCAGAAGCAGTTTGGATCTGAGCAAAATACTGCATAAGAACATCCGGATAATTTTTTATCACCGGTTTACAGAATCCTTCTTTTTGGTAGTATCCGAAACGCCGATCTGAATGCTATCCTTTAATCCTCCTTCGGTCACGACAGGAGTTTTTACCGTATCCGTCTGTCTGGTTGTGGTATCAACCGTTTTCTCTCCGGTCCCTGAATTATTGCATTGTATCAGGAATAAGGTAGCCATAATAAAGGCCCCCATGGTTAACATCTTTTTCATAACGATTTTTTATATAAGGCAATTACGAATCTATTTTACAAATGTTGTGCCAGCAGACACGCAGAAGTAAGAGTATATTAACAAATTGCCGTTTTTGCGGCCAATAAATAGTATGTCAGTAAGGCTTCCCTGGAAATAATTAGTTTGAATTCAAACTAATTATTTTTACCTTTGCCAGATAATAAATTAATCCTGGTGATGGTGCATTAACTGGTGGTCCATTGCGTAAATAAACAAATCATGCCTGCAGAAAACAAAGCAGAACTGGCATTAGAGTTTGTCCGTTCTTTAACTGAAATGAGAAATACCGTGAGAAGGAACATAGAAGCTAAAACCAGGGAAGCTGGTCATGATATATCATTCGAATTACTGGAGATCCTTGGTGCGTTGTGGCGAAAAGATGGCATTAACCAGCAGGAACTGGCCGGGATCATTGCCAAGGATAAATCCAGCGTGACCTATCTCATCAATAACCTGGTGAAGCGAAGGATGGTCCGGAGAACAGAGGATGGAAATGACCGGCGGAACAAACGGGTTTTTCTTACAGCGCGGGGTAAAAAGGAACGAAAACTAGTCTATAGCTGGGTAATTGAAATGTATGCGAGGGCTACGGGCAATATCAGTGCAACTGACATCAGCAAATCCATCGCCCTTGTGAAACAAATGACAGAAAACCTGGTGCCTTAGCAGGATGAAGCATCAGCATTAATTATTTTATTTTATATTCTTCCAATTATGAGAACAATACTTATACCGGTTGACTTTTCGTCAACATCATTCCATGCAATCCACTTTGCTGCTGAATGGAGCAAAAAATATGAATACGGAAAGATCATATTGTTGAAAACATTTTATGAGTCGATGCTTGAATTATTGATCGTATCGGAAGGCTATTCCCAGGTGAACCAGGATCTGTTGAATGAAAAAAGGGCGGAGTCGGAAAAACAATTAGAAGAAATGAGGATTGAATTAGTGGAAAAAACGGGAATCGCAACCACGGTGGAAACCCGGGTTAGCGAATTGCCGCTTCTGCGGAGCATACTGGAAGTAATTGAAGAGGAGCCCATTGAATTAATCGTTGTGGGTAGTGGGAATGATAAACAGGGTAGCAATTTTATTGCGGGCCATATTATCGGTATTGCGAAGCTGAGCCCGGTAAAAGTTTTGATCGTTCCGGCCGGTTATGACTATCACACAGTAGAAAAAGTGTTGGTACCGTGTGACAGGAAAACGCTGATGACACTTGATAAGCTGGCAAGATTGAAGAACGATGCCAGGCTAGCGGGAGCCAAGCTGTTGGTGTTGAACGTAGACAAGGAAGGTCCTTCTATTCCTGATGAGAAATGGATGGAAGTGGAAGAAAATGCTCATTCTTTCTTAAAGGATTTCCCACATGAGATCCATCATGTCACTAGCCAGGATGTGATCAGCGGCATTCTTTCTTTCAGTGAATCTCATAAAACAGACCTGATCATCGCGTTACCGGGAAAGCATAGTTTCCTATACTATCTCACCAATAAAAGCATCTCAGAAGCAATTTATAAAAATGCGAGACAGCCAGTGCTGATATTAAAGTGAGGGTTTGTTTGCGGTCGGAATGCTGATGGATATTGAGGTAACGAAAGACAAATTGATTAGGGAGTTAACGCAGTTTGCTAATATCATCCCTTGGGTTTTGGGAACCGAAATATTTTATTATGA
>JAOQAL010000038.1 GCA_025963615.1 Chitinophagaceae bacterium
CGTCTTTATAATTCTTTACATAACGGTTACTGAACTCACCCAACCCATCAACAAATTTTCCTGCCCGGTCAACCATTACCAAAATGCCGATATCATATTTTTTACCAATGCGGTAATCATCTGCACCAAATGCCGGCGCCGTATGTACAATGCCGGTACCATCTTCGGTTGTTACAAAATCGCCAAGCAGAACTTTAAAAGAATTTGGGTTATTTATTTTATTGGCTTCGTAAGGAAGTAATTGTTCATAGCTTATTCCTTCCAGGTCTTTTCCTTTGAATCCGGCCAAAATTTTCCATTCCGAAGATATTTTTTTCCCAGTCCATTCATCTGTATAATGGAAACTTGAACCCACGGTATCTCCATCTGAAACTCCATCAAAATACCGGATCATTAAGGCTCTTGCAAGTATTACATTTACCGGTAAATGAGTATATGGATTCAATGTTTCTACCAGAACATAGTCAATATTTGGCCCAACAGTTAGTCCAAGATTGGAAGGTAATGTCCATGGTGTGGTGGTCCAAGCCATGAAAAAAACTTCGTCGGAAGCTGATTTATTAAATAATATTTTTGACTTTGCATTCTTAACCGCCTTAAACATGGCCACCGCAGATGTATCCTTCACATCCTTATACGTTCCGGGTTGATTCAGTTCATGTGAACTCAATCCAGTGCCTGCAGCCGGCGAATAAGGCTGTATGCTTACACTTTTGTAAAGAAGTCCTTTATTATAAAGCTGCTTTAATAAATACCAAAGAGTTTCAACATACTCATTCTTAAAAGTGATGTATGGATCATCCAGGTCCACCCAGTAACCCATCTTCCGGGTGATGTCATCCCATTTGTCTTTATATCTCAACACCGCTTCCCGGCATTTCTGGTTATATTCCGCTACCGATATTTTCTTCCCGATATCCTCCTTGGTTATGCCCAATTCCTTTTCAACACCCAACTCAATCGGCAGTCCATGAGTGTCCCAGCCGCCTTTGCGTTTTACCTGGTAGCCCTTCATGGTTTTGTAACGGCAAATAAGGTCTTTCAAGGTCCTTGAAATAACATGGTGGATACCCGGCATGCCATTGGCGCTGGGCGGGCCTTCGTAAAATACAAACGGCGTTGCTCCTTCCCGCAAGGAAATACTTTTCTCAAATGCCTGCTGTTCAGACCATTTGGCGAGTATTTCCTGTTCAATAGAAGGAAGGTTTAAACCTGTAAATTCTTTGTACCGGGCATTCATATTCTTGCTGAAAAGTCGGCAAAGTTAAGGAGAAAGAGGGAAGCGGCAAGCTACAAGCGGCGAGCCGCAAGCCGCAAGCTGCGAGACTGAAGAAAGTTGCAAAACCAAAGGTCTCGAAGCTCGAAGCTTGTAGCTCGTAGCTGTTCTATCAAGCTGCAAGCCGCGAGACTGAAGAAAGTTGCAAAACCATAGGTCTCGAAGCTTGTAGCTCGGAGCTGTTCTAACTCTATCTGCTCCGCATCGCCTTATAGATTTTAATCGCGCTCATTAATAAAATGACAAATAATGCCAGGCCGGTGAGTCCCCAAGCCCAACTCATATTTTGTTTTACGACCACGAGCATAACAATGGCTACGAGGAAAATAGTAGCCACTTCATTCCATACCCGGAGTTGTTGCGAAGAAAAATTGAATATTCCTTTTGATTGCTGTTTAAAAAGAATATGCAGTGAAAAATGATATAGATACAAAAAGATGACGAATAGCAATTTTATGTGCAGCCAGGTTTGAACCCGGAAACTATCCAGCCAGCCACCTTTCCACATGACCAGCAAACCAAGAATAAGGGTTAATACAGCTGAAGGCCAGGTAATGCCAAACCATAATGGTTTCATCATTTTGCCAAACTGTTCCTGCAAGATTTTTTTTGTTTCTTCCGGTTTATCGCCGGCTTCCGTATTATAAATTAAAAGCCGGGGCATATAAAATAAACCCGCAAACCAGGTGACGATGAAAATGATATGGAGCGCTTTTAAATAGAGATACATAATAAACATTTAACGTCTACCCTTTCACGTTTCACCATTGACCATTCACCATCCGATAGCTATCGGGTCACCATTCACCATCCCCGCCACCACATCCACCCACAACGGATGCACGTTCATACAGGGTATCATCTGATAACTTTCACCCCCGGCATTCATAAAAATTTCTTTTCCCCTTATCGCCAGTTCTTCCAGTGTTTCCAAACAGTCGCTTACGAAGGCAGGGCTTACGATCAGCAATTTTTTTATCCCTTCCGTTGGCATTTGCGCCAAACGTATATCAGTGAAAGGTTCCAGCCAGCCTTTACCCAGTCTTGATTGAAAAGAAAGACTAAATTTTTCCTTTGGAATTTGCAAAGCTTGTGTTACAAGTTTCGTTGTTTCAAATACTTCGTAACGGTAACAGTTTTTATTTTTTGCTGCTCCCGCTGCGGCACAACCGCCCGCTGCTATACAATCCTGCACCTGCTGTATGTTTTTATTATGCAAATGTCTTGCAGGAATACCGTGATAACTGAACAGCAAGTGATCAAAATCATTTTGCAGATAAGGCCGTATACTTTCCGATAACGCATTAATATAACCGGGATGATTAAAATAAGGCGGAACTATGATAAGTTTAAAAGGATATTTGTTCTTTTGATGTATCTCCTTTGCATATTCCACCGCGGTTTCATAACTGGCCATGGCATAATGTGGATACAGCGGAAATAGAATAACTTCCTCCAGATCTTTTACCTTGTCCATCAAAGCATCAAAAGCTATGGCCGGTGAGGGATACCCATACCGCATTGCAATTTCAACTGGTTCAGTTACCTTTTCCTGTACCGCTTTTTGTAATTGTTTTGTCAAAACGATCAGCGGAGAACCTTCTTTTGTCCAGATTGTTTGATAAGCATGGGCTGATTTAGGCGCCCGGAATGGGGTAATAATTCCTTTTACAAGCAAAGCCCGCCGCAGCCTTGGTATATCAATTACCCTTTCATCCATTAAAAATTCGTTGAGATACCGGCGCACATCTTTTACAGAGGTGGTATCCGGCGAACCGAGATTCATTAATACGATTCCGCGTTTCTTAATAAGACCCATAATAAGTTCACAAATGTAATTACAGAACTCCATTTACGGCATGGATAACTGAAAAACACTGATTACGTTCACCCTTGCAATTAACCTTCATCAACTCATTCACTTATTTTACCAGTTGATCCAATAATATGACAGTAGAATGACACAATTTTTGTCAATTTGAGTGGCCGGTGGGTATTTTTGTAACGATTCAGAAGAACACCAGTAAATCACCAATGCACGAAAGAATAACAGATATAGGAAAGTTCTATTTAGCAGGGATAAATTATAAGAAAACGGATGCCTCTGTAAGGGGTCAATTTGCCATTAATAATGACCAGTACCAGGTTATCCTGAATAAAGCTCCTTTATACGGCATCAATGAATTATTTATTCTGTCCACCTGTAACCGGACAGAAGTTTATGGATTAACAGATCATCCTGAAAATCTTATTGATCTGCTTTGCACTGAAACAACGGGGGATGCCGAACAATTCAGCCAACTAGCGTATACTAAAACGGGGATAACGGCTGTTCAACATCTTTTCGAAGTAGCAGCTGGACTGGATTCACAGATATTAGGTGATTACGAAATTATAGGGCAAATCAAAGCGGCTGTAAAATTCGCGAAGGAGCAAGGTTTTATAAAAACTTTCAGCGACCGGTTGATAAATGCCGTTTTACAATCATCCAAACAAATAAAAAATGAAACTGCACTAAGTGGTGGAACGGTTTCTGTTTCCTTTGCGGCCGTTCAGTACCTCCGGGAAAATGTTCGCCATATCGGTGGAAAAAATATCCTGCTGGTAGGCGCTGGAAAAATCGGGCGGAATACCTGTAAGAACCTTGCGGATTATGTTGATGCGAAAAGAATCACCCTCATCAACAGAACAGAAGAAAAAGCAGTTGCACTGGCGGATGAGCTGAATCTTCATTCCGCGCGCCTGGATGAATTGCCGCAAAAAATCGCTGTTTCAGATATCATTTTTATTGCTACCAATTCGGTTGAACCGGTGATCCTGCGTTCCCATCTTGAAGGACAGGGTGAAAAGCTGATCATTGATCTTTCCGTTCCGTGTAATGTAGAAGCTGCTGCACAGCAACTTCCAGGTATTACATTAATAGATGTTGATGAATTGTCCAAATTAAAAGATAAAACACTCACGGCCCGTAAAGCCGAAGTGCCAAAGGCTAAAGCAATAATTGAAAAACATATTGCTGATTTTACCGAATGGTATGATATGCGCAAGCATGTGCCGGTATTAAAAGCTGTAAAAACAAAACTGGAACAAATTCATACCTGTTCTTTATATACTCAATCTAACCCCGCTTCTTATACTTTTGTGCCTGGCAAAACAGACTTTAAAATACAGCAGGTTGTCAGCGGCATGGCTACTAAAATGCGCAAGCAAAATCAAAAAGGCTGTTATTACATCGAAGCAATTAATGAATTTATTGCCACGGCGACGGATTAATTTTGCAAAATGAACAGAGTTGTCAGAATTGGTACTAGAGAAAGCGCACTCGCTGTCTGGCAGGCTACACAGGTAAAACAGCTACTGCAGGATTCCGGCTATACATCTGAATTGGTTTTTATAAAAAGCGAAGGCGACATTGACCTTAAAACACCTTTATATGAAATGGGTGTGCAAGGCATATTTACGAGAAGCCTTGATATCGCATTGCTGAATGACCGGATTGATATTGCCGTTCATTCGTTAAAAGATGTCCCTACTCAATTGCCGGAAGGAATTGTTCAATGTGCTGTATTGAAACGTGGTTCATACAAAGACTTACTGGTATATAGAGATAAAGCCGCTGTGGACAGTTTACTCCCGGCTACGAGTGGGGTGGCGGCTACCGGGTCGCCATTCACGATAGCTACCAGCAGCATTCGTCGTAAGGCCCAGTGGCTGAATCATTATCCCGGCCACGCCATTGAAAATCTCCGTGGAAATGTAAATACCAGATTAAAAAAACTGCATGATAGTAATTGGCACGGGGCCATATTTGCAGCAGCGGGTTTGGAAAGAATTGGCTTGCGTCCCGAAAATGCGATAGAGCTGGACTGGATGCTTCCTGCTCCGGCACAGGGGGCCGTGGGAGTAGTATGCCGTAAAGAAGATTCATTCATACTGGAAGCCTGTCATTATTTTAATGATGCAGACACTGAGTTATGTACAAAAATTGAAAGGGATTTTCTCAGGGCGTTGTTAGGCGGCTGCTCCACACCGATCAGCGCCTTGGCAGAAATAAAAAATGGAATTGTTTTCTTCAAGGGAAATATTTTTTCAACAGATGGCAAAGAAAAAGTGGAAATAGAAACAACCGTTGAAGTGGCACATGTTGAAGAGTTTGGTAAAAAAGCCGCGGAAAAATTATTATCGAATGGCGGAAAAAAAATCGCTGACAGTATCCGTAATGCAGGAAAATAAAATTCAGATATTATCTACCAAATCATTGCCGGCATCTCTTATAAACAGAGTTTCACCGAAAAGTATTGTGATAGAAGCGATTCCTTTTATTGAAACAGAACCTTTGCAAACAATCGAGGTGCAACAGGAAATAGAACAGGCCTCTATCAAATCAACTACCGTTATATTTACGAGTAAAAATGCCGTGGAGGCGGTCATAGCCGGATTGGAAGATCAACAGCCGGATTGGGATATTTATTGCATTGGCCATACTACTAAAGAATCAGTCAGTGATTATTTTGGCGAAGAAAAAATCCTGGGTACGGCAGACAACGCCGCTGACCTGGCTGAATTAATTGTTGAAGAAGGTAACCCCGGTGAAGCCGTATTTTTTTGCGGCAACCGGCGCCGGGATGAGTTGCCGGACATCTTAAGAGCAAATGAC